>CAMDZX010000018.1 GCA_945910925.1 uncultured bacterium
TAATGCGTAATGCATATGCCAACAAATCTTCAAAATATATTTCATGGTCTATAATATCATTACCGATAGACTCAAGAACTTTTGATTTAATCTTTGTATTTCCTTCAAAATTTATCTTTCTGACCAAAAATTTTGGATTATAAACAACTCCGTCTTTTTCTAAATCTTTTTGTATGTCGACTTCAAATCTATCTTCTTCAGCAGCTGTATCTAATTTTTCTACAGGCGCAATCAAATTCTGCTCTATTCTGTGCTGCTTAATTTGATCTTTTTGCATTGTATCATATATACTTGCACCATCTCTTTGAACCTGATTTATTAAGCCTGCACCAAGTCCACCGGTTTCATTAACTCCGATAGGTGCAGAAAACGCAGGTAAAGATAGCATGCACGTAATTGCTAAAGCTGATAATAAGTGTGTATTTATCTTTTTCATCGTTAACTCCGAACTAAATTATTGTATATCTGCGCTTATTTTACAATAAATACAAGATATGTAAAATATTACCTTAAGTTTTTTTAAGATAAATCGGCTAATTATATTATTCTTATATAATCTCCGGATGGGTATTTTATGTTTTTTTTATAAATTGTATTATCAATTATACAAACTTAGGAGGATATTTTATGAAAAAAATATTATTATCGACATGTTGCATATTAATGTTTTCTCAAGTAAGTTTTGCAGAATGCAATATCGCAGTTGTTGATTTACAAAAAGTTGTTGATAACTCGGCTCAAGTTAAAACCCTCAAGAATGAACACTCCGCAAAAATAAAAGAATTAAACGGTATTATTACAAAAGCACAAGAAGAAATTGCAAAACAAACAGATACAAAGAAAATAGTTGAAATTCAAGATAAATACACAAACCAATTCAATTCAAAAAAGGCAGAAATTGATAAAATGTACGCTGCAAAACTTGCAGGAATAGAATCGCAAATTAAATCAGAAATTGAGAAAAAGGCACAAAAAGACGGATATGAATTTGTTTTTGCAAAAAGCGTTGTTCTATACGGTGGAAAAGATATAACATCGGAAATATCGGGAACTGTTAAATAAACAAAAAAGGATGACTTTTTGGGTCATCCTTTTTTTAGTGTAATAATATTTTTAAGCTTTATAATCTACTTTAGCACCTACCCCTTCAGGTTTTGCAGTTCTACCGGCAACAAACCCTTTATCATAAACAGCCATTTCTATTTTCGCTTCTGCCAGCCTTTTTTCGGCATAAGCAATTTGCATTTCATCACCGCTTCTTCGAGCTTTTACCAAATTTTCTTTGGCATAATCCCTTTCCTTAACAAGTCCTGCCCAATCAGCACCATATTGGGATGAATTAACTGCAACCATAAAACCTCCTATTAAATTTACTTGATTTAACACACTTACTTATATATAAAAACAAAAAGCTAAATAAATTTGCCATGGCAAATTAAAGCAAATCTACCTAAAGCCTTATTATAAGTAGCTTTATGGTTTTTAAAATTCAATTTTACATTTTGTAATACAAAAAAGCAAAAAAGCATAAAAGTATAAATTTCCTTAATTTATTTATTAATGCTAAAATCGTAGTAATGAAAGAATTGGTACTGGCATCAAAATCTCCAAGAAGGAGAGAAATACTCCAAAAAGCAGGTTTGAATTTTGTAATCAAAAAATCTGATTACGAAGAAGAACTAAGCGATAAAATATTTACATACAAAAAAATTGAAACCCTTGCAAAAAATAAGGCTTTCGGAACCTTAAAAAATATCAAAAATCCTGCATACATTATCGGTGCAGATACAGTTGTTGTTTATAAAAATAAAATATTAACCAAACCGTCAGATAAAAATGAGGCATATTCCACCCTGCGACAACTGTCAGGAAAAACACATACTGTTGTAACAAGTTTGTGTATACTTGATTCTGAAACTCAAAAATACATAATCAATTCAACCACTACTAGTGTAGAGTTTTATCCGTTAACGGAAGAAATGATTATTAAATACGTAGATGAATTTAACCCTATGGATAAAGCAGGTGCTTACGGCATTCAAGAACTGCCGGAGGGGTATGTAAAAAATGTCTCCGGTGACATAGAAAACGTAATAGGACTTTCGTCACTTGCCGTAGTTAACTCTATCAAAGAGCTTGAAGCTACACTTGAGGAATTCCCAACGAAATCCTCTTATCTTCAGGATTGAATTTTATTATAGAAACATTGATTTTTTGTCCCGCTTCAACAATTACGTTGTTTGTATTTTGATACTCTACAACTTCATTATGCGGAAGTAATGCCTCAACTCCCGGATATACCTCGACAAAAGCACCAAAGTTCTTCAATCTGGTAACAACACCTTCTCTTATATCACCCTCTTTAAGTTCTTTGGCAACTTCAACCCACGGGTCATCGGTTACATTTTTTAGGCTCAATGTGATACGTTGTTTTTCCTTGTCAATATCAAAAATAGCAACATCAATGGTTTCGCCTATTTTAAGCAAATCAGTCGGATGCTCTACCCATTTCCACGAAATTTGTGACAACGGCAGCAAGCAATCAACCCCGCCTATGTCAACAAACGCACCAAAGGAAGCGATACGAACGACTTTACCTTTAACAATTTGTCCGACTTCAACCTGACTGAATACAACTTTCTTCGCAGATTCCAAAGAGTCACTGTAAACTTTTTTATTGGATAAAACTAAATTGTTTTGTTCTTCATCAAGTGACAGTATTTTTACCTCTATTTTATCACCTACGGCATATCTTGTCTCTTTTTCCTGAACCTGACTTGATGGTATAAACCCTCTGATACCGATTATATCGACAAGAAGACCGCCACGAACGATTTGAACAATTTTACCGTTTATTATTTCATCTGCGTCTTTTAATTTTTCTAATTCCTTCCAAGAATATACCAAATCAACTTTCTTTCTTGAAAGATAAAACTGACCGTTTTCATCAACATCCGAAATTATCAAAAACTCATATTCGGCGTTCTTTTCAAGCACATCTTGGACCTTTGCATCATAATCAAGCGATACTTCTTTGTGTGGAACAATCGCAACAGCTTTTGCGCCGATATCAACTATGGCACTGTCTGCTTCATATCCCAAAACTATTCCCTTGACTAAATCACCCTTTTTAAATTTGTAGTCATAATTGTCTAATAATAACTCGAAATCCTTATCAGATGTAGTTTTACTCATTCTAATACCCTTATTATATAATACAGATATCTTAATTATAACATGATTTTTCAAATTTGACTAGTGTCTTGAATAAAAAAGTGTTCAAACGAAACTTATTGTTGTATAATCGGAGTATGAAGAATACGGAAACTATTAAATATCGACTGGAGCAAAAAGAAATTGATACCCTTAGTGAATTCGCGACAAAAAGCAGATTTTCTCAGGGGAGAAAGCATCCTGCCTCTCAAAATGATTTACGAACAGAATTTCAAAGAGACAGAGATAAAATAATTCATTCAAAATCTTTCAGGCGACTAAAACATAAAACTCAAGTGTTTCTTGCGCCTTTTGATGACCATTTTAGAACAAGATTAACGCATACTCTTGAGGTTTCTCAAATCGCACGCACGATTTCGCGAGCATTAAACCTGAATGAAGACCTGACCGAAGCAATTTCACTCGGACACGATTTGGGTCATACACCTTTCGGGCATTGTGGAGAAGGAGTTTTGAACAGTCTGGTAAAGGGTGGATTTCACCATAACATACAGAGTGTTAGGGTCGTAGAGGTTCTTGAAAATATGAACTTATGTCAGGAAACTATTGACGGCATATATACGCACACTTGGGGATTTAAACCTAAAACTCCGGAGGCAAAAGTTGTACAATACGCAGACAAAATAGCGTATATAAACCACGACATTGAGGATTCCATAAGAGCGGGAATTATTTCGGAAAGTGATTTACCAAAGGATTGTATAGAGTATTTTACCTCAACTCCGTCTGTCAGGCTTACTAAAATGATTTCATCGGTTATTTATTACTCCGCCAATAAACCAATTGTCGAAATGGAGCCTGAATGTTGGGAAATAACAACGAGATTGAGAAAATGGATGTTTGAACATATATATGTCAATTCACCGGCTAAAATAGAAGAAGGCAAAGCAAGACATATTATAGAGGCTTTGTTTGAACATTATACTGAGATATTAAGACAGCATACCGACGATGAAGAAAAAATCCAAAGACTGGTTACGGACTATATTTCAGGAATGACCGATCAATACGCAATTGAAAAATATAAAGAAAAATTTATTCCTCGTCCCTTTATAACAGGAACAAGCGATGAAGCATTTTTAAAAATGATATATGAGATTGACAAATTATGAAAACGACAAGAGTTTGCCACTATAAAAAATTGAAAATAAAAATGGACGGCAGTATTTATCCGTGTTGTGTTGCGCCACAACATACTTTAATTGGGAATGTTTTTGACGAAGATATCATTGAAAAAATAGAAAATGCGGATACGATTTGTGAATGTCAAATGTACAAATCAGTCCCGCATACTCCAAATGATAAAATTGAGCTTGATTACATACATTATGAAACCTCAAATTTGTGTCAGGCAAGTTGTGTGTGCTGTCCGCAGTCAAAAGAAAAACTTGAGAACGAAAAAGAACTCTTAGACAGAATAAAAATGCTTATTGACTATTATAAGCCTAAAAACATTACGGCTATCGGCGGAGAAATTCTTGTACAGAATTACGCCTTCAATATGCTTTTTGACTTGCACAAAAAATATCCCGGTATGAAAATTCATACAATATCAAATCTTTCTGTCGGAGAAAAAAGATTAAAGGAAGCAGAAGAAATATTTGATGAAATTACAGTATCCATACTTGGTTTTAATCCAACAACATACAAAAATGAGATGGGATTGGAATTTGACGTTGTTATGAGAAATTTTGAATATTTATACAAGAATAAAAAGGTTAAACTCCGTCCAAAGTTTCTTGCAATGCCTACAAACCTTTTTGATATAGTTGATTTCTTCAATTGGGCAATAAAACTTGATGTTGATAAAATATATTTACACAATATTCATGAATTTAAAGCAGTTGCAAATCTGGGACAACCATACTGGCTAAAAACGTTTGCAAAGCTTGAAAAGCAAATAAAACAAATACTTGAAGAAAATAAAGAACATATACAGTCTAAAAACAGACATTTCATATCAATACATCCGATACTTTCCGAAATGCTTAATATAGATTCCGGCTACATAACCCGAAACGGTTTTAATAAAACAGTTTTTATCACAAAATAATTACTTAGTAACAAGCTTCTTGGACTTATATTCTATCAAACATTGTGCCAATTGGTCGGGACAGCTTGTTGGTTTTGGTCCGCAGGTTATACCTTGCAGTTTTTCAATAACTTCATCAACGGAAAGTCCTTTGACTAACGTAGAAATACCTTTAAGGTTTCCGTTGCAGCCGCCCAAAAACTCGACATCCATCACAATATCATTTTTTATAGCAACCGTTATTAATTTTGAACAAGTTCCGTAAGTTGTGTACTTAATTATTTCGATATTTGAATCCATAATCATCACCCGCTTTATATGTGCTTACAAAAAAGATTATCACACATAGTTATTTTTTTATCAATGTTCAAGGAACGTTATTGTGTGGTTAGTTTTTTCAAAAAGGGCAGAATTGCTATGTTTGTTGAATAGTAACTGAATCACTAAATTACTTATTTACTTTCTCCCATTTACCTCTCACGATAAAAAACAGACAGACACAAAAAACACCCGAAATTTTTTTCGGGTGTTTAAAACTTTAGTTAAATCAGGTTATGAATAAGGTTCTGTTTCTTTATTTGTACTAACCTGAAGCTTTGTAGGTTTTGTAGGTTTTGTTGTGACAGGAGCTTGTTTAATTATAAGCTTATTAGTCCCGTCATTGATTACTCTTGGAGCACTAGCCGTCATAGGTTTTACTGAACCGTGTGCGGATATCGCAATCGGTGCAGATTTCATCGGAGGTTGTAAAACCGTAATATTTCTGACAGGTGTAGTCGTACTCTTTGATGCCGGCGCAGATTTAAGCTGTCTGTACTCGGACATAATTTTTGCAACATAACCTCTCGTACAAGGCGGTGCACAATGATGCTTAAGAATATAAGCAGGCCCTGCATTGTAAGCTGCAAGTGCAAGTTCGGTCGAACCAAACATTTTGTACATCATCTTGTAGTATAAAATACCACCTTTGATGTTATCAGTTAAGTGATAAGGGTTTACACCCAATCTTGCCGCAGTTGACGGCATAAGTTGAAATACCCCTACTGCACCATAAGCACTTTTTCTTGAGTGGTTATAACCGGACTCAACTTTTGCAATGGATAATGCCATTGCAGGGTCAACGCCTAGTTCAACCGAATGCTGAACTATTGTGTTTTTTACATGGTTTACAGGTATTTCAGAAGCATTGACTTTCGTAGACAGTAGCATCACTATCAAAGTAGTGAACAATACTAGTTTTCTAATCATCTAAATCCTCTTTAATTTGTAAATTGCAACTCCGAAAAAGATTCTCCTCCTGTAGTTAACGGCTACTGAATTCAAATCAGCCGGAAAGTTATTTATACTATTATAGTATTACAAAAAGATTACATTTCAAGTTTTAAACAAAAAAACAAGAGAATATACAGCCTGAAACCCTTTAATAATAAGCATGTTAAGAAATGTTAAATTTAAGCCGAAAAACTTAGAATTTTTAGAAACGGGATATATATTGAAAATGTTCTTTTAAATTATTTAGCAATTATAAATTATGAAAAATATTCCACCAAATAACCTATATTTTTTATTGATATATTAAGAAATGTAAATAATAGCCGTTTAATATTTTGACTTGGCAAAAATAATCATTAAATAAAAATTGAAAGGTTTGTATAAAAAGAGGTTGATGTATGGCAGGAATTGTAAATTTTTTAGCGAACATGTTAGTTCCAACAAATACGGCAGTAGTTGCACCGGTAAGAACAAATATTAATACTGAGGCAATGAATCCGCATGCAAATCCGTTTGTTACGGTAAAAGGTTCTAATCCGTTTGCAAATTATGCTAAAAACAGACCTGTGACGGGAGGATATTTTGCAGGATATTACAACAATAAACCAAATATCGTCGGACAGAGATTGTTCGTAGAAGTTTAACTAACACTATTTATACGTTTTTTAGTCTATTCAGAAAGGTGTCGTGTGTTGATTAAAGCAAAGCAAAAAAACGTGAGTCTTACCCATAATAAGGAAAGACTCATTTTAATATTTACATTTGTTTTAATGCTTGGAATATTTCTTCTGTTGTCGGTTTATCGGAAAGTACAACTGATTTATACAGTCCTTTCTGCGGCGCCCACATTTCTTTGCCCCACGTATAGAATACCGCAACCGTTGGGATATTAAGAGCATTTCCAAAGTGCATTGTACCCGTATCAACTGATATAAGAGCAGAACAACGTTTTAAAACATTTGCCAACTGTAGAAAGTCAGTTTTGTCTATTAGGTCAATATAATTAAGTTCTCCAAGGAGTAACATTTCATCCATAAACTTTCTTGCGACATCTCCTGCACCTAAAAATATTGGAGTTTTTCCTGATTGAATAATCTTTTGCGCAAGGTCATAAGCAGCTTCAGGTGTCATATCTTTTGGTTTAAATTTACTTGTTGCGGTTATTGCAATATACTCTTTACCTTCAGGTAAAAATGAGGTATCAACAACTGGTGGTTCATATACAATAGGTAAATTTAAAAGCGCTCTACCGGTCAATGCTTCTATTAATCCGGTAGAAATATCTTTTTTATGAACATAAGTGTTACGCTTATATTCTTCTTTCGTAGACATAAAACTTGTAAACCAACCGTGAGGCTCGGTTATTATATGTTTTGCTCTTAATAACTTTGAAAGTATTAAGTTTCTATCATTTGAATATATTACAAACGATGCAAATATTTTTTTATAAGGAAAATTTTTCAAGAATTTTATAAATCCGATTAAGTTACTGTCATGCTTTTTGTCAAAAGTCACAACATCATCCACTCCTTTTTGGTAAAGAGCAACATCTCTAAACTGCGGTTGAACAACATACACAACTTTTGAATCGGGATAAAAATATTTGATATTTTGAACAAGCGTATTATTTAAAAGAATATCGCCTATAAATGCGGTATTAAATATAACAAAAGTCTTTTTAGCATATTCTTTTCTGAACTTGAATTTAAGCCCCAATAAAGTCAACACCTTCCATTTATCTTTACCGCGATATTCATTTTTTATATTAAATATCAAAGAAATCGGTTTAATTTTTGTTTTTGGCTCTTGAGAATTTTGGTATTTTTGAACTTCTTCATCATATACATCCGTTAGCCTTGCGTAGTACCACCACTTCTCGGTCATTGAGTTTTTACACCCTTTCATATCAGGTTTTGGACCTGTTAAGTGAATAATCACAGGTGATTTTTTTGCAATTTCGTAATTAAGTAAATCCTGTCCTTCGTACTCATTATAGTGGTTTCGCCACCATGTATCCATAAAATTATATTTTTGCGGTAAATCTATTTTTTTTGTATCTATAATTTTATTCAAAGTATCCTGATCGCAGAATTTAATAATTTTCTTGTTTTCAAGAGAGTATTCTCTGATTTTGTCAAAAATATGATCTTTTCTAAACTGTTCGCAATTCATAAGCAGCATGCCGGAATTAAAATAAGACTCACTTTTCATATCAAGGCGTTTAAGGTGTTTCTTGACATCCCAAACATCTTTTATAGCTGCAACGTAATTGTCCTTCATATTCAGAGTGAAGAGTTCTTTAATACTACCGTCAACCATCGTATCACAGTCAAGATAGAGAACCCTGTCTAAATCTGTACACAAATCAGGAATTTTTATTCTAAACCACGCTTGAACCGTAACCCATTTTGACATCGGAAGATTAGCAAACTCTGATTCATCCATTTTTACATAACGAATTATACAATTATATTTAGACTCAAAACTTTTGAGCTTTTCCATGCTTATTTCTGACAATTGCGAATACAGAATCAAAAATTCAATCTCTGAGTCGGTATTATTTTGCAATGCGCTAAACATAGAAACGATTGTCATATTCATATATCTGTCATCGGGTGCGTATGCAATATTAAGTTTAGTCATATATTTTTCCTTCAATTATAGCCTCATACAAAGTTCCTTCAAGATTAACATTCTTTTCTTTTGTCATAACTTTAGGCTTGTAGGTGAGTTTGTGTATAGGTGTCATACTTTTTAACTGTTCAAATCTCTCTTTTGAATATGGTTTTACAAGTTCTGCCTGCATTTGTTGTACGGGAATAAAACTAAAGAACGGAACTTTTGACCATATATCTTTGTTGTACTTGGTAACCATTGTAAACGCATGCAAAAAAGTAAAATAATTAACAAGAAAATTATTTTCTTTCCAATATTTTTCAAGCGTATTTTTCACATCTTGAAGAATCCTATTACAGTTTTTAGGTTCGGTGGCAGGGTGTTCACCATTTACCCCCTCATTTACCCCGAGTCCTGTATTTCTGCTTCCTGAGGAAATAAAATAGCTTGCCATATTCAACCCGTCTAAGTCAGCTTTTTCATCTGCCTGAAAAACAAACAAATCAGCAGTCTTAATGTAATCAGGTAACGGCGCGGTTATAAGGACTGTTGCATCAATCCAGCATCCGCCATGCTGTAACAAGAGGTATGTTCTCAGAATATCAGAAAAATGCGCAAGCTTTATCACACCTTTTTCTTTCAGTTTATAAATATATTCGGGGATATCGACATATTCTCTTATATTTTGCGGAGATATTATAATACGTTCAATATCAGGATTATACTTTTCTACACTATCAAGACAGGCTTTCACAATCTCGGGAGCATTCTCAAGCCCTTGTTCCCAGTACTGCCAAATTCTATACGGTTCATTTATTTGATTTTGTTCATCAGGCTGTTTTACTGCCCATACAATATATTTTCTAAGGTAAAACTTTGCAAAATCACCTTTTAAAATTCTTCTCACACGTCTGTTGAATACAAAGATTTCGAGATTGATTTTTAGTATGGAGTTAATGATTTGCCAAAATAATGATTTTAAAAACTTAAACACTTTAAATACTTTCTTCCTCTAATATACATGTAAATCTTGGATACAATTCTGACAATGTCTCAATAGCATCCTCTACTGAGCCGCCTTCATTAGAAGTCTTGTTTATTTTACAAAGTCCGACTTTTTGAGTGTTTTCGACATAATTAACCGATTCTTGATACCCTTTTACCGAACGAATTTTTGTATTGTTCAAAACTGCCATGACCCAAAACCAAATATCATCGTGGGTCGGAACAAGTGTTGTAAATTTCTTTGTATCAAGGACATCCGAATGTAACGAATGAGGCGGATACAGAACCCCGCCATAACCGATTTGTCTGTACAAATACGATGCGCCTAAAAATTCTTTAAAATAAAGTTTTCGCATAGAAACATCCGTTATTTTATTTTTGCCTAATACAATTTCTCCGCATCTGTGTGCATGGATATCTTTCGGATGCTTGATGTATGAATTATAGAGTGTTTCTATCGTATCCTCCGCATAGTATAAATCATCATCAACCGTAATAATAATATCGTTCGGATACTGTTGCAATGCAGGGATTAATTTTTTATAAGAACGCAAATCTTCACACCAGTTTATTGTAAGTCCGTCAAATTATCCGTTAATTTTTTGGCGGGGAATTGAGAGTCCGCAAGCCACAATATAACTTCATCAGGCTTTAAAGTCTGGGTAAGGAGTGTTGAAACTGTTTTATAAACAGATTCTATTCTGTCAGGGAAAGTGGTAAGCGAAACAATGATTTTTGTTTCACGTTTATTGTTTGTAACCCCGACATCTTTAACCTCAGGACAAGTAAAATTAGTTTTGTATTTTAGTTTAAGCTGAATTCCGCAGAACATTAAAATAACATGGTTATCAATTCTGCGTATAGAAAAAAGATTTTTTAAAAAGCTCATATCATACTCCTACTACACAGATTAATTATACATTAAATAGAGTGTTATTCATCTTTTGGTTAATTTTTGTAACCGATTAAATCTTTAATAACTTCACCTGCAATAATCAACCCTGCGACAGACGGAACAAACGCATTACTGCCGGGAATTTGATGCCTGTGAGTACATTTTCTTATTGTTCCGGGTGGGCATACACAATGGTGACGACAGGTTACAGAAGTCGTTTCGTCAGGTTTAACTGGAGGTTCTTTTGAATACACAACCTTTAATTTTTTTATTCCACGTTTCTTTAATTCTTGACGCATAACACGTGCCAGAGGACATACAGAAGTTTTATAAATATCGGCAACTTCAAACCTTGTTGCATCCATTTTATTACCGGCTCCCATACAGGAAATTATTGGGGTAGAAGTTTGGTTTGCGCGGACAACCATTTCTAATTTCCCGACAACCGTATCAATCGCATCTACAACATAATCATATTTTGAAAAATCAAAATTATCTGCGGTTTCAGGAGTATAAAAAGTTCTATGTTTTGTAACAATAGCCTTAGGATTTATATCAAGAATTCGCTGCTCTGCAATATCAACTTTATACTGTCCTACGGTTTTGGTCGTTGCAAGTATTTGACGGTTAATATTGGTAATACAAATCTTGTCATCATCAACTACATCTATCCTACCGATACCACTTCTTGCAAGCGCTTCTACAACATAACCTCCGACACCGCCGACGCCAAAAACGATAACTCCGGAATTTTTTAATTTTTCCAGATTATCTTCTCCTATCATCAATGCCATTCTTGAAAACTGATTAAGCATAACTAAATACTAACACGGCAAATATATACACTCAAGTGTTTATTGTTGCGGGTCACCGTAAAGAGCCTTCAATGCCTCTATAACTTTAGGCATCTGACATACAAAGGAATAATGTCCTTTAGATATTGAACAACGTGAACAATTTCCGTCAAGACGGTAACATTCAAGAGCCTGCTCTGTCCAGTTCTGAGTAATGGACTCTGATAACTCCCCGTTGGTTTGCGGATAAAAAACTTCCCCTTGCATGTTCCCATGTCCTCCAATCATATTATTGTCCGATTTTATTAAAAGAACATCCTATATATGCATGATTTTTAATAGTGTACTTTTTCATCCTGAATATATCGCATTTTATCGGAATCATATGTATAAACGGTGTAGTCTTTTGGAGTGACAACGAGTTTTACGGAATGGTTTAGGTCTGTTCTTAAAAGTTTGCTTGGGCTCAATAAAGAAAGTGTTCCCTTATTCGGATGTCCGTAAGTATTGTATCCGACAGAAATCAAAGAGATTTTAGGGTTTAAATAATTCATTATATCTTTGTTGATTACATTTTTTGCGCCGTGATGACCAACCTTTAGAACCGTTATATTTTGTGGCAGGTCTGATTTTAGCTTGCTCAACGCGCATACACCCGCATCTCCGGTAAATAACATACTAAACTTGTCATATTTTAAAACAGATACAATAGAAGTTTCGTTATCAATGCTTATATATTTTTCGTTTTGGATATTTGCACGGGTTAATTCAAGCGAACAATTTCCTTCACTAATAACAGTTATTTTTTTATCAACAGGAATAATACATTTATCCGTATCTGGTGAGATTTTATAAATATCTTTTGCAAGTTTTGAGTCATCATTCAAAGAATTAACATAAATCTTGTCGACCTTGATATTTTCTATCATATCCAAGGCACCGCCGGCATGGTCACTGTCAAAGTGGGTCAAAATCATTGAATCAAGGTGCTTGATACCTTTATCTCTCAAATATTTTACAATTATCATTTTAGCTTTGGAAGAACTTCCTCTATATCCTGATTTTCCTGTATCAATCAGCACGTATTTATTTTGAGGTGTTTTCAAAAGAAAGGCATCTCCGTTTTGAACGTCAAACGCAATAATCTCAAGATTATGATTAGGAATATTTATCGTAGAAACAGCTAATACAAAAATCAATCCTAATAATACAAAGTTTGATTTCTTATTTGAAAAATTTGTTTTTAATACAAAAACAAACGCGAACAGTATCAAATAATACAGAACAACCTGAAAAACCGAAGGATGAGTTGTTATAATAAGAGAATGCGGAAGTTCGGAGAAATATTTTGAAATCCACACAAGAACATTCAACAGAGGGTTAAGGAAGAAATCAAAGACTTTGCAAACAAAATCCGAAATCGGAGTAAAAAGTGCAAAGACAGAACTCACAAATCCGCCAAAACTTATTACTGACAAAAACGGAACCGTTAACACATTTGCAAAAACCGAATACAAGCTGATATTGTTAAAATAAAACATTTGTATAGGTATTACCCAGATCTGTGCGATAAGTGGCACAAATATCGCACCCGAAAGCCATTGAGGCATAAATTTAAAATAATCCATAACAAGAGTCGTGCATAAAAGTAAACCGAATGTTACAATAAACGACAACTGAAACCCGACATCATTTATATACGCAGGGTTATAAAGCAACATCAACAGTGCAACAAACGCCAAGAGTGAAATACTGTGAGCATCCCGGTCGATAAGTTTCCCCAAAAGAATAAACACAAGCATAATTGCTGCCCTAATGACGGAAGGTCCTAACCCTGTCATAAGAGAATACAGTATAACAACAAAAATACCCGCAGCTACGGATATCTTATAAGGAACTCTTAACCTCGTCAGGAAGAAATACAAAAATCCGTATATGAACGCAACGTTCATGCCTGATGCCGCAAGAATATGGAGTAACCCTGAATTGATAAAAGTTGTCTTAATATATTCGGGCGGAGCAATTGCATCATCTCCAAAGACAATCCCGCCAAGAATTTCGATATTTGGACTTTTTAAATACTTGGAATGAGAATTCAAAACGTTAATTCGTGAATAATTTAATCCTTGAACAAGTTTCCACTTTAAAGATAATTGAGATGGTATTAAATGATAAGAATTTTCATCGGAATAAAATACGGTATACGCATGAAAATTTCTCAAATAATTAGCATAACTAAACTGTGAAGGATTGGTTGATGTAAAAGGTCGTGACAGTTTCCCATCTATAACGTATGAGTTTCCGATAAGAGGCATTTTATCAACTTCACCGTTATAACGTAAACTTACAAGAGTCTTATTATGCGGGATATTGTATGTTTTTCCGTCATACCTGACTTTGTTTACATTGAAGAAAAACTTCAACGTATCTTGTTTTGATATGTTTGGTATAGACACCACCTGTCCCTCAATCATAGCAGGTTGTGGTGCGATTTGATAAAGCTCGTCAAAGTTTTTTATTCTCAGTTGGGCATTAAAAAATCCGAAATAGAACATAAATACCCATACAAGAAGAAGTTTTAGGGGAAAATATTCTTTTATAATACAGGTAATTGCAATAACGGATATGACCAGCGAATATATTATAAGAGCGTTGTTAAAATATGCAAATAACCCCAATATGTATATTATTGAGGTTATAAACATTAAAAAGTTTTTATTGTGACATAATGCCGCAATTGTTTCTTTCATTGACTATTTACCTAAAGCGTGTGCTTTTTCTCTTGTTTTGTCAATCAAATTGTAGAAAAGTTCGTTTGTGTTTTCTTCGTCCATATAATCAACACCGACTCTTGTGCATCCGCCCTTTGTAGCAACGCTTGCAATAAGTTCTTCTGCCGATTTGTCACTGTTCAAAAGCATTTTTGCAGACCCGATAGCAGTCTGAATACTCAAAGTAAGAGCTTTTTCGTATTCCATCCCTAGTTTTTCGCCTGCTCTTGCAATTTCGTTAATAACTTTATAATAAAAAGCAGGACCTGAACCTGAAATTGCAGTTACTATATCTATTTGTGACTCATCAACAACAATACACTTACCTATGTTTGATAAAAGATTTTTAACAAATTCCACATCATCGTCAGTTGCATTTTGTCCTTTGGCAATTCCGCTCATACCTTCACATATCAAAGCCGGAGTGTTAGGCATAACACGAACAACTCTTGTATCTTGTGGAAGGATATTTTGGATAAAGTTTGTTGTAACTCCTGCAGCGATTGAAACAATAAGTTTATCCGAAGTTACAGAGTCTTTTATCTCGTTTAAAACTCCTTCTACATAGTTTGGAGTTGTTGCAACAAATACAACCTCTGCAGATGTTACTAATTCTTTGTTGTCTGTAATAACATTTATTCCGAGTTTTTCACTTTTTTCTTGTGCGGCTTCAGGTGAAACCTCTGACGCAGAAATTAATGAGGCAGGAGCAAATTTAGAGGCTATAACTCCGCCTATAATTGCACTCGCCATCTTTCCGCATCCGATAAATCCGATTTTTTTGTTCATAATAATTAACCTTTTGTTGACTATTCCTATTGTTTCATATAATATGTATTAGCATAATAATATAAAATAGCAAAAAAGGGAACAAAAAAATGAGACGTACACTAGAAGGAACTAAAATAAAAAGACAACGTGTAAGCGGTTTCAGAGCCAGAATGTCTACTCCGGGCGGACAAGAAGTTTTGAACAGACGCAGAGCAAAAGGCAGACATAAACTTGCTATTACTGCAAAAAAACGCGCTTAGTCTTTTTAGTACAGGAAAGATTTACTTACACACAAAAAAGAACGGTTTTAAGCCGTTCTTTTTTATGTGTAAAATATTTATTTTCGCATTTATACCTAAAATTTTACACTCACTATAAAAATATCCAATTGAAATTTAAATTAAATTATTGTTAATATTTGTAACAAAAGTCCTTAAAAGCCTAAAGATTCAGGAAAATATACCGTTATCACACAATATATATTACGTTACTAAAAATACATATTTTTATTAGGTTTTATTTTTGCGCACCACTGGTAATTATATGTAACAGGAAAAAGGAAAAGGGAATCTCAGCAAATGGGAATGTCAGCATCACAAGCTCGATTATTAACATTAACCGCTCGACAACACGACGTTGAGTGGAAGGCTCAGAAGTTGCAAGCTGAAAAACTAAGACTTGCAAACGATTCCGATCGTGTTTATAACACATATCTTGAGGCATTGAGTGCAACAAAAATTCAGGCAAGAGTTTGTGATAAATGGGAAAGTGATACGTTTAAGGATGCAACTCTTGCAATGCTGGAGCACGGATATTTAACGAATCCGGATGTTATTTCTGCTGCAAATCCTCTGTTTTTACAAGAAACAGGTATTAATGGTGCAACTTCAATACTTGTTACACAAAAAATTGCGGAGCAATATGGAATATCTCCTACTGATAAACCTTGGACGGGTACAATGGATGAATTTTTCTATGCTGAAGGATTAACTGATGCTCAACATAAAAAAGTAGTTAATACATATGATGCAGGTGGTACATATGAAGTTATAAATGGAACGGTTGATTCTTACATAGGTATAGATAATAGCAATTATGTTCAATATAAAAATGTTGCAAATTATGATGGCGTTGTTCCAAATACTTTAACAGGACAAGAAACAGTAAATTGTGCAGACTTTAAAAATACGGTTACACCTGTTAATACAAGTGGAATGACTCAGATAAATTCATCAACAGCAACACTGTCATCAGGTCAATCATACCGAATTTCAGATGCTGCAGGGTTGCAACAATTACAATCTCTTGTTAATGATAAGGGAGTTGATACAACAGGAGTTACTATATATCTTGATCGTGATATTGATATGTCAGGAATAACAGATTGGTCAGGTATCAGCAGTTTCAAAGGAACATTTAACGGGAACGGATATGTTATTGACGGGCTTACCGGTACGCAAGGTTTATTTACACAACTGACTAGTACCGCAGTAGTAAAAAATGTTGGCTTAACGAATGTAAATATCAGTAACACAAGTGGGTCGGGTACCGGAGGTATTGCAGGAAAAAATGCAGGAATTATAGAAAACTGTTATGTAACAGGTGATATTTCATCTGCAGGGCACGTTGGTGGTATTGTCGGTGAAAATAGTGGCGGTACAATTAAAGATTGTAATACAGATATAAATATAACAAGTTCAGGACAGTGTATTGGTGGTATTAGCGGACACAATTCAGGAACTGTTATCGGTTGTGGAGCAACAGGTGTAATTACTGGAACAGGGACATGGGTCGGCGGTCTTGTCGGGCATAATACGGGTACTACGGTTATACAAGATTCTTCAACAAATATTGATATATCAACTACAGGAACTGTTAAAGGTGTTGTCATCGGATACACTAACAATGATAATTTAACTATTGATAATATTACATACAATGATGCGTCAGGAATTGATAAGATATGCGGAAATAAGGAAAATAGTAGTTGGACAAGCGGTCAATTCAAGACAGGAGTAAATATCCCATATATCGATACTACTGATTTTTCCGGAGATTTTGCAGAAAATATTCTTGCTGCACTAATAAAATCAGGGAATGTTGATATTGCGAACGAAAATAGTGTAAATACAGCAAAAAATAACATAAAGAAGTATATTAAAATTTTATATGGCACAGGTTCAAATGAAGAGTTAGTATACATTGCAAACATTAATGACAGAATTTATGATTATTTAACAGATGGGGTAAAATACGATGATGAGACAGATGCGGACTTTATTCAATCATTAGCAAATGATGTAAATAACGGAAGTACGTCAGCTACAAAAAATTCAAAATTTCAAACAGAATATAATTCTACTGAAAATAATGTCACACTATCAACAACCAATCAAGGATATAATTGTATTGATTCCGTTAACGGTAGTCTGACAATTCCATCAAAAAGTACAATGATAGCAACACTTACAGCTGCATTGATTAAAAACGGACTTGATAGTGCTGATGCTAATACCAAAGCTACAAATTTCTTTAACAGGTATGACTGGAATAATCCTACTGATAAAGCATATCTAGCAAATATAAATGACATACTTATTGAATATGGTACCGGTGATTTTAACTATAAAATAGATGATTTATTTAGTAAAGTCAAAAACGATAATAATACCGTAAGATATGAAAAACTTCCTGATTATATTGATTTCCCTGAACATTATAATATTACGGTTAATAATAATTCTGCCAATCCTACAATAACTCAAAAGAAAAAATACATACCAAATTACGTTGATGTTAAGGATTGGGATTATGATTTGCCGGAAGTAAAGGCAGCACTTCAAAAATATCTTTTGAGGCAAACAGGTATAAAAATTATTGATGATGAACAAGCATACAGTACGAATTGGCTGACTAATATGATTAATTGCGGATTAGCACAGTTTGCATACTTAGATATAGATTCTGCTCTGGAAAAACAAAATGATGGAAGTATTGTAATAAATAGTCAAAAAATGAATATCGTTGGAACAAGTATTGCAAATGAAACATCGCTTCAAGAAGTCCAAGATACCGAAATGTTGAAAAAAGCAGAAGCAACATACGAAGCTAATATGAGAAAAATTAACAGAAAAGAAACCAAGATTGATACTGATCTTTCCCAACTTGAAGCAGAAAGAACGGCTATCAAAACGGAACAAGATACACTGAAAAATGTTGCAAAGGAAAATGTTGACTTAACGTTCAAATTGTTCTCTTAGAGGGAGAATATTAAAAGTTTAAAAGCTAAAAATAATTAACGCATATAGATTTGTAAATAATTTGCCCTAATCTTTTTTATTGATACGATAGTATTATGGCAAAGATTTTACTTGTTTCGGATAATAAGGATTATGAAAAAGAGATTAAATCAATTCTTTCCGGTCATGAAGTGATTACAACGACCGATGAGACATTGATTCTTGATGTCCTGAAAGTCGAAAATCCTGATATTATAATGCTTGATTGTGATATTGAGAGTTTTGATTTGAAACTTTTATACAGGCAGTTAAAAGAATTTAATATTATCAACATATTAATATTGAATAAAAAGAAGGTCACAAAAGATATCTTAAACCATGCCAATATGTTTATATCAACTCCGTTTTCGCCAACGGTTTTGACGGCATCAATTACATCCTGCCTTAAAACAAAAAAATCTCTGCTTAAACTTGCAAAATCCAATAAAGAATTAGCAAACAGTCTTTATCAATTAAATGTTTTGTATTCAACAACTTCACAGCTTTCGGGAAGTTTGGATAAAGAAAGACTGATTTCTATAATGAACGACGGAATTGAAAAATCGTTGAATTATAACCTGCTTTGTACACTAACATTCAAATCGCCTGAAGAACCTGTTCTGCTCATAGATGCCACATACAATCCGTCCGAAAGACTTGTCGAATCCCTAAAACTGCGTGCGGTTATTAATTATAAATCACGAGCTAAGAATTTTGACATTGATATAAACAGCATTAAAGTCGAAAAAAAAGTAAAATATGCCATAACGGATTATGATTTTGAAGTCTTAAACTTCGACACTCTTTTGTCGTTTATTGATGTAAATGATGAATGTTATGGGTTTACGGAAATATTTAGGGAAACTGATTTTTCTCTCGAAGATTCCACTTGTTTTCAAACAATTGTTCAGCAGGTGTCTTTACCTTTGAATAGTGCGATTTTGTATCAGGAAATTATAGATACAAACAAAAAACTTGAAAAATTGGAAAGGTTAAAATCAGACTTTATATCAATTGTTTCGCACGAGTTAAGAACCCCTTTGACAACGATAAAAAATTCTCTTGATATTATAACAAGCGGCAAAACTGGAGAAATGAGCGAAAATTCGCTTAAATTTATTAATATGGCAAAACGTAATGTTGTCAGGTTGTCGGGAATTATTAACGACCTGCTTGATATTTCAAAAATTGAAGCAGGAAAACTGGATTTCAAATACGCAGATTCAAAAATTACACCTGTAATTGAATATGTAAAAACTAACCTTCAAGGGGTTGCAAAAGAAAAGAATATTCAAATTATTTGTAACCAAAAATGTGATGCTGAAATATATGCAGATACAAACCGTCTTGAACAAGTTTTGACAAATTTGGTTTCAAACGCAATTAAATTTACTCCGACCAATGGAGTAATAACAATATCAACAGACCTTGTTAATGCAAACAGTATCAATACGGAAGATTGTTTTAAATCCGATGTGGAAAAACTAAAAGGTGAATACATTCAGGTATGTGTATCAGATCAAGGGATTGGTATTGAAAAAGACAATCTTAAACAAGTGTTTGACAAATTCCAACAAATAGAAAATTCTTTATCAAGACAGGTCGGAGGGTCGGGCTTGGGCTTGGCTATTGCTAAACAACTCATAGAAGCGCATAACGGTGCTATATGGTGTGATAGTG
>CAMDZX010000019.1 GCA_945910925.1 uncultured bacterium
CATTTTTTTTACCGCATCAGCTTGTGCAAACGGAGATTCGGATTGTGCACAAACTATACCGCCTTGTTTAAGTGATTTTTTTACATTGGTATAAAATTCTTCCGTAAATAATCCTTCACCGGGTCCCATAGGGTCGGTAGAATCAATAAGAACAAGGTCATACTCGTTAACTTTGTCTTTTATAAATTCTATGGCATCTTCAACTTTAATTTCTACTTTAGGATTATCCAATTCGCAAGACATTGTAGGCAGGTATTTTTTGCAAGCATCAATAACCATACCGTCAATTTCACAGAGAACCACTTTTTCAACGGTTTTGTGTTTAAGGACTTCCCTTACAGTTCCGCCGTCGCAGACAGCGATAGGCAAGATAGATTTAGGAGTTTTATGGTGGGGCATAGGAATATGAGCAATCATTTCGTGATAATGGTATTCATCACCTTCAGTACACATCATCAAATCGTCAAGAGTAAGAAATCTGCCTAACGTACTGTCTGATTCAATAATTTCTACTTTTTGAAACTCTGATTTATCTGAAAATAGAACATCTTTTTTCTTAATTGCTATTCCAAACCCTGCAGGTGTAATTTCTTTATAAAATTCCGTCATTGTTGCTGTCATAATTTGATATCTCCTGATAATACGTGAATATGTAAGTGAAATACTTCTTGTCCGGCATCACGACCGGTGTTTATAACGGTTCTGTATGATTGAATATTTTCTTGTTTGGTAACTTTTCGCACAATGTTCATCAAGCGTCCCAAAAGTTCAACATCTTCAAGTTCATTTAAACTTTCAACATGTAGTTTAGGTACAACGAGGAAATGTTTGTCTGCTTTTGGATTTATGTCATTAAAAACAACGGCATCATCATCTTCGTACAAAAATTTTGTACCAAACTCACCGTTTATAATTTTACAAAAAATGCAATCTGTCATACTGATACCTCTTTTATGAAAGAATACATTAAACAAAAAATAATGTAAATTAATGTAACTTTTTGTTTAATAAAGACAAATTTTATATTTATGAACATTACTATACATGAGGATTATAACAAATATAAGGATTTAATAATGTTAATTACAAATACAAACTACATACCAAAACATAATAATATTAAGACAGAGTACAAAAATAATAACTTTAATAAACAGCAGGTATCTTCTTATAAACCTGTTTTATATAATCATATCATTGCTAACAAAGGTATTCATTTTGGTTCTAAGAATATTAATCAACTTTATGATGAATACAACTGGTATATCAATCATGACCATACTCCGGCTGTTGATGCGTTTTTAAAAATAGATGATGATAAAGAAACTATGGATGGTTTTCTGACAGCGATACTTAATACGGATGATAGGAGTTACCAGTTTATTGACAGTATTGTGAAACAACCGAGACAAATGCAAAAAATTTCCTCATCTTTAAAAGATAAAGTTGGGAGTAATTCTATGAATGTTATGACATTTTTCCCTAATAGTCCATATTATAGTGCTTATGATAAATATTTAGATAAAAAATATGAACAAGCACATACATTATCAGAATTACTAAGAGTTCGTCCCGATTGGAAAGGTGATAAGCTTATAGAAAAACACAGACAACTTAAAGGGAATGATTCTCTTGAAATAGGTTGTATACCTAAAGAATTTCCGAATGATCATATTTTTAAGATTGCAGATTATTTATCCGGTTTTATGGAAGATGGTATGAAGTCACAAAAAGATGTAAATAGTATTACATTAGATAATCGAGAATATGAATTTAAATTTTTTACTGAAGGACGTTCAGATAAAAATGTTTTTGGAGTGTTTACACCTGAAAAGAAAAAATTTGTACTAAAAATGGCAAGACCAAATATGAAAAGTTTGGACAATCCGTTTTCTTTGGGAACTTTAGCTAAAATAGATACGTATCTTACAACCAACCGAAGTCGCAATTCTGCACCGCTGTGTTATTATAACCACGATAAGAACTTTTCGGTATATAAATATATCGAACATACACCGATAAATGCTCAATATAATGATTTGAATGTTATTGCGGAACATCTTCCTGATTTTAGGTCATTGGGCTTATCATACAATGATACGGTTGGTAATAAAAACTTCTTTCTTCTTGATGAGTCTTCTAATCAGGATATGATAAACAGTTCAGAAGGTTATAGAGAAGCCTTAGATAAAGGGGAATGGATTTCCGTAGATAACGATCATGTAACTTATAATCAAAGTCTTAATCCAAGTATGAATAAGTACACAGCATTATTGCCAATGGCAATGCAAATGTTTTTCTAATTAACTTAATAACAACAAACAATTCGTCGAGACAAAGGTGTAATACTTTGCCTCGACGGTGATTAAAAAATATTGTTTTAATATATCTTATAAATACAATTAATCTAAATGTAGAACTCTACCTAAATTTGTGTTATAATAGGTTCATGAAAAAAGAAAATACTTGCAGTTATTACATACGGAACATTGCTCATACGATTATGTGTATGCAGGACAAATGTCTTGTACATTACGGACTTACAAACCAGCAGGCAAGGTTGTTGGGTGAAATTATTAGTTTAAACAAAAAGAAAAAAATGTTTGGACGTAAAGAGTTAGAGCAGGCTTTGAATTTAAAAGGACCTTCCGTAACAAGTTTATTACACGGTTTAGAGAAAAAAGGACTTATTGAAACAAAATCCGACGGTTCTGACGGCAGGAGAAAAGTTTTGCTTCCGACAGAAGAAGGGAAAAAACTTGTTAAGCAAATGGACTTGGTGTTTGAAGCAACAGAAAATCAATTAACCGACAGATTAACGGATGAAGAATTAGAATTTTTCAAAGAATACCTACATATAGCGTATGAAAATATGATTGAATAAGTGGTATAATTATTCGTGTTAAAATGCGAAAACTAATTTTTACTAATATAATCATTTTTTTAATATTCTATTTATTGTGGACAATTGCGATACCGTTTTTGTTCAAAATTAATGTTCATAATATAGAAAACATTATCAGACAGGAAACAGGCTTCAGAATAGAGCTTGTAAATCCTAAGCTTCGAATGTGGTCTGTAATAAATACACGGTTACATACGGATGAATTTAATATTTTGAATAAAGACGGCTCAAAAGCTCTCGATATTAAAAATATGACATTGAGCGTAAAACTGTTGCCTTTAATTGTTAAACAGCTTCACATAAGAACATTTGAAGCGCAAAATATAGAAACAAATTTATCAGTTAACAATAAAAAATTGTATCTTGGTGAGTATTTGATAGAAATTCCCGAAAACCAAATTAATACCAAGATAAACAGGATAAAACTCGGGGAATACAATATATCCTTGTATGATATAAATTCCAAAACTCCTTTTAATTTTAAAGGAAAGGATATTTTTTATAAAAATACTTCAAACTTTATCACTTCTCGGGGAAATAACGTATTAAAAGCAGGAAACACCGTATCACATATAAATTTTGATATTAAAATCCCGAAAAAAAAGATTGTTAAAAATTCAAGAGTAATTTTGGATATAGACAATCTAAATTTGAAACCTCTTACAAATATTGCACAAGCTGTTATAAGTCCTAATATTGTTTCACTTGACGGTGAAATCAATACAAAATCCGATAAATCTTGTTTTACGGGGCATATAGAGAACTTTAAACTTATTATGAAGGATTCCGCAAAATCTGTTATATTCCCCGAAAATTTTGATATAAATTCAGAGTTTGAACTGATGACAAACAGTCTAAAAATAAATAGATTTGAGGCAAAAGGCGGGCATGTCGGAGTCAGTATGAATGGTGATATCGACAAACTTATGACCAAAACCCCGATATTTAATTTGTCAATAAATATGCCAAATTCGGATGTAAGAGAGATTGCGCTTATGCTTCCTCCTATTGTTGTTCCGCAGTTCAATGTGTACAGATTAAAAATGTATCCATTCTACGGCAGGGCAAATGCTGACTTGAAAATTAGGGGTAAATTCCCTGAACCGTATTTGGATGGTAATATCCACATTTCGGATGCTTATTTGATAAAACCTATTCCTAATGCAGAAAAAGCCGTTATAAATATCAAATGTTTAAGAAAAAAAATGAATATTGATGTTATTGTTCCGGCAGGAGATAACCAAACCGTATACGTTACGGGTGATATAGACGACTACGGTGACAACAAAGCTGATTTAAGAATCAGAAGTTCAAAATCCGTTAATCTTGCAACCGCAGAGTTTGTTTTGAATCCTTTGCATGAAATATTAAGATTTTTGATTGGTCCCGTGCCGATTATGGATGTAAAAGGTCGGGGAAATATTAACATACGGGTTATCGGAACAAAAAAAGATCCGCACATTTGGGGAAATTTTAATTTTATTAATACTGATGCCTCTTTCAACGATATTCACCATCTTGTATTGAAAAATGCCACAGGACAACTAAGCTTCAATGATCAGGAGGCTCATTTTGTAAATAATACGGGTACTGTTAATAATCAGCCGTTCTTTATTGACGGTAAATGCACTCTCTTTGGAGATATAAATTTTGATGTGAGAGGTAACAACCAACCGTTTCAACCTTTAATAGATGTAATACAAGAGTCTCCGATGCTGGAGCCTGTAAAGAATATTTTACCAAGTATCAAAAACGCAACAGGGAATGTGGATTTGAAGCTTAATCTTACGGGGAAATTACCTGATATAAATTATATTGAAATTAATAAAAACCTTTTTGTAAAAGGGGAATTAAAACTCAAAGACAATGCACTGACACTTAATAAAATCCCGATAAAACGTACTAACGGTATAATACGTTTCAAAAATCTTGATGTAGAGTTGAACCTTAATAATATTCTTGATGATATGTGCAGGATTAATATCCTCGGGAATGTGAAAAACGGTGTTGCAGATATTGTAATAAATTCGTCAAAACTAAATATTCGAGAATTTGTAAAAGAGCAGTTCAAAGAACTTGATGATTGTTTTATTGCATTCAATGCAGCGTACAAAGGCAGTATAAAGGATATCGAGTTTAATAAAATAATCTGCAAAGGACACATTATCAGAAATAATAAACCAATAAAAAATATCAAGGTTATAACAGGGGATTTTGATATCAAAAACGGAAGGTTCAACTTGTCTAATGTATACGGATATATCAAGGAAAATCCGTTTAATATTGATATCAGTGTTAATAATTTTAAACATCCGAGAATTAACGGAAAAATTACGGCAAAGAATTTTGATTTACGCTGTATAAGTATGTGCAAGAATTTGACCTTCTTGCCTCAAAATGTTCGCAAAGAACTGGAAAATCTTAATATCTTGGCGGGGAATGTTGATATCAATGCAAAAATTACAAACAATAAAATGAACGCACAGACGGATTTATATAATATTAATTGTGTGTACACCCTGTACAAAACTCCGACTTCTGAGCCTTTATATATTCCGATAAAACTTATTCACGGAGAAGTTGCCGTTAAAAATAATCGTATTTTTATTAACAAAATGAATTATCTTGTAGATTACATGCCTGTATTGATGTACGGAAATGTCAGCAACGTATTTCATAACCCTAAAATTGATATTCATATTAACTCTAAACTTGCTCAACGCATATTTGATAAATATTGGAATATTGATAATATTTATCCGATAAAGGTCAAAGGCGATATTTTGCTTGGTTCAAGGGTTTCGGGAACTCTAAATCAGTTGAATACAAAACTGGATTTAAAACTGGAGGAAAATTCAAGCATATACTATATGGGTGCTACCGTAGGCGATACGGAAAATCCTATAACGGTTAACTCTGATTTTGATATATTAAAGGGTAATGTTATTCGTTTGAATAAATTCCAATACAATAAACTTATCTCCTCACAAAACAATAAACAAACCATTTTCCCTTTTGTTACGGTTAAGGGTGGTATAACTTATTATGATAATAATTTTTATAAATTTGATAACCTGACCGTAAAAACCGAATCGCCGACTGATGCCAGAATTTTTAATGTTATATTTAAAAAACCGACTATTAAACATGGACAGTTTACTTCGGATTTAAAAATTAACGGTAAATCTACTTCACCTAAGATTATCGGAGATATGACAATAAACGGTCTGGATATGCCGTTTTTGAGTACGACGGTTAAGGATTTATCACTAAATTTCAGCGATAAAGACATAATTATTCAATCAAAAGGAGAAGTTTTGTCTAATAATATTGTCGTTAATGCAAAAGTAGACAATAAATTTACCGATAATTACAGAGTCAGAAAAGCAGATATATCACTCAAACATCTCGATATAAATACTCTTATGTCAGATTTGAAACAGTTAGAACTTCAAACATTCCACGAAAACAAAAAATCAAATCCTGATGTGGGAACAAACTTTTTAAATACGGTTTTGTTTGATGATTTATCAATACATGCAGACAGTATAACCGTAAAAAATATGAAAGCTCACAACCTAACGGCAAAATGTTCTCTTAATGAAAAAATGCTTTTGTCTGTTGATAAATTTAAGTTTGATATGGCAGAAGGGTTGATTGAAGGAAATATAAAACTCAATCTTCTAAATAATATCCTGAGGCTAAAAATCAATGCGGACAATGTTAATGCAAATGAGCTTTTCATTGCGTTATTTGATATTTCCAACCAAATATACGGGAAGTTAACGGGTACAATAGAACTTTTGTCAAATGTGACGAATGAAAAAATCGGAAAAGAAACATTATCGGGGAAAGTTATATTTACGGTTCGTGACGGTAGAATGCCTAAACTCGGTTCTTTGGAATACCTTTTAAGAGCAGGAAATGTTTTCAAGAGCGGGATTACGGGGATTACGATAAACGGAATTCTTGATTTAATAACTCCGCTTAAAACGGGTGAATTCTCAAGTATAGACGGTAATATACATCTGGTTGACGGTGTTGCGGATAAGATTGAAATTCATTCAACAAGTAAAGATTTGAACTTGTTTATCAAAGGAAAATATAATCTTGTAACGGAAATCTCGGATATGATGGTATTAGGTCAGTTATCTAAAAAAGTCTCAACAATACTCGGTACTGTCGGGAATGTGTCTTTGAATTCATTATTTAATAAAATTCCGGGGGTAGATTTGTCAGAAAACGGGCAGTTAGTAAACGAATTAAACAAAATCCCGGGAATAGAGATTTCAAATAAGGCGTATAGAAAATTCGTCGTAGAAATATTTGGGAACATAAATAATGATAATAATGTAAAAAGCTTCCGCTGGATAAATTAAATCAATATTTAAACAAGCATTAAGTTTTGAGTAAGTGTATTTTAAGTAAATTAGACATTATTATCTTTAATTTATGCCTCAAAAAATAAAAAATAATTGTAACAAAATGTAAATGCGAGTTTAAAGTGGCTGAAACCTTGTTATAATGCCCTATATGATATGATATGATGTGATGGGACGGGGCGGGGCAATTTTATGTAAACTCCTGTTTTTATATACATGTGGGAAATAAAAATAGGAGTTAAGACTATGGCGGTTGATAATAATGTATCAATAAATAATAGTTCAATTTTGCAGCAACATAATAATACTATTAGACAAAGGCAATACAAAATTAATCCTAATGTAGTTGATAAAACTCCGAATAAAGATACAGTACAGTTAAGTACTGCTCAAAAAGCAGGTATAGGTGCAGGTGTAGCATTAGCTACTGCAGGTATAATTGCTGCAGTATTGACAAGAAAAACGGATTATATTGCAAAAGCTCAAAAAACTTTTCAAGAAACATTCATGCGCAGTAATATCTCACGTGAAGAAACGATAAAAATGTTGAATGAGTACAAAGATATAAAAAATATAGAAAATATTGATGATTATATTACTGCTTTATTTAATAATGCAAAAAAGAATTATGGACTTGAACATCTGAATTTTTCTTGGAAAAAAGTAGATGCAAAGGAACTTCCATCAAACAGTATAGCGGGTTCAATGGATGCGAAAGGAACTTTGTTAATTAACAAAAATAAAAAATTAAATCGTGATGAATTGTTTAATGTAATTTTTCACGAGTTTCGTCATGCTAAACAAAATGAAATGATGTGTTCTACAGATGCCATAAAATACTCAAGAGGTCTTCTTGGCAGAGAAGAGACTTCAGTTCCAATTTTGAGAAATCAATATAAAGATTTTTTAGAATCAACAAAAAATATACTAAAAAGGCAAGGAGCTAATTTATCTGAAAAACAGTTAGATGAAGTAGCAATGCGTGTTCTCATAGGCAAATTAGTCCCGGGTATGAAATCACAGGTTGTTGATGGTTTGGGATACGGAAAGTCCGTAGTTCCTGATGAGTATAAAGATTATGTCGCAAAATGTTTTGAAGGACATAGAAAGTATACAACTAGTAATTTAATTAAATATTATTTTAATTTTTTGGAAAGAGATGCAAGAAAAGCCGGAGAAGGGATGAAAAAACTTCTAAAATCAATTCCGGATGTGCTCGGAGAATAGTTTTAACAGTATTGCAATAATACAAAATATATAGAAAGGAAATTAGTTATGGGAATTAGTGGAATTAAATCATTTTTTAGTGCGACAAAGCCGATAGGCAAGCCTGTTGTGACACAATGCGGTACAAGGATTACAAAATGGGAAAAGGGCGGTGACACTTTTAAAAGAGTAGTTTTTGGTGAAGGTAACAAAACTGCTCAAAAAATGGGTTTTAAAGAATTTGTACTAAAAATTGCAAAAGATGGTAAAAAAACTTTTGAAGGTATTATACAGAATAGTAAAGGGGAAACTATTAAATTCGATTCTCCGCATTGGTTAGGTAAGTTTAAAAAATCCAACTATTCAGCAGATAAGGCTTATACAAGACTTGCATTAGATAACTATTTTGATAAGGCAATTAGTAAAGGTAGATTTTTCTAATGTATATTACGGCATATGCAGGTAAAATTTTTACAAGTACGTAAGCCATATGAGTCCCGGTGCAATTTTTTGCACCGTTTTAATTTTCTTTCTGTCATTCCGAACTTGTTTCGGAATCTTAGCAATGTGGTATTAAAAATAAAACTTAGAAATGTTGAAAGTCAGTTTGCCACGATTGACAGATGCTGAAAGGGGTAAATGTATAAAGTTCAGCATGATGAGGGGAGTGAGATACTGCAAGGGCTGAATGGGGAAATTTGACTAAATCACTCATTCACTTCGTAACATAGTAACATAGTCACATTTTGGTGCTATTGGTTGTAATATTGTAACAAAATATTAAGTCAAATTTAAAATGGCTGAAATCTTGTTATAATGCCCTATATGATATGATATGATGTGATGGGGCGGGGTGGGGCAAATTTATATAATTTCTTGTTTTAATACATGTATAGGGAATTAAAATATAGAAAGGCGGTATGTATGTCAGTATCGGGAGTAAGTAATTTCAATTCAGGTGTTAATTTTCAAGCTAATAGACAATCAAAATCCGTTTCAGAACCTGTGCAAACAGATAAAAAAATGAGTACGGGAATGAAAATCGGGATTGGAGCAGCTGCTGTTGCCACTTCTGTTATTGCAGGTATTGCAATTAAAAATAAGGCTGCCGCTAAAAAGGCTCTTCAAGCTTTAGAAAAAAGAGCAGAAAATTTAGGTTTAACTCCTGAAACGTTAAAAAATCTTGAAAGAGGACAGTTTAAAGTCGAAAAATGTGGCAAAATGGGAATGAGTGACGTATTATCCAGAATTGATGATGTTACCGAGAAGAGTTCTTCTAAGCTAGAGGAAGTCCGCTTGGTATCTCCGAAGATGGTGAAAGAATCATATAAGTTGAAGGATGTTCCGGAAAACTCTTTTGCAATGGTGTATAAATTTGATAATGGTGAATGTCGTTTTTCATATTTAGTTCATGATGGTATGGATGAATCACTTGCAGAGGTCGTATCTCCTAACTGGGAAAAAGATCGTATAGTTATGATTCCTATTGAATACAAGTAATGTAGATACAAGGGTAGACTTTAGTCTACCTCTACCGTAAATTTTTTGTATGATGTAAAGAAATAATTACTCAATTACTTTTGTTGACTTATTAAATTGTCTGTGTCTTAATAATATTAGTATGTTATGGCATACCGAAAGATTTTAGGTATTCATAAAATGAGTAATTTAACAGACAAAATTAACGAACTAAAAAAGAAAAAAAATGCAGTAATCCTTGCCCATTGTTATCAAAACATTGAAGTTGATGAAGTGGCGGATTTTGTTGGGGATTCGCTTTATCTTAGTCGTATGGCAAAAAATACGGATGCTGATATTATAGTATTTGCGGGAGTATCGTTCATGGCGGAAACTGCAAAACTTTTATCACCCGATAAAAAAGTTTTGTTACCAAGACTTGAATCAGGGTGTTTTATGGCTGATATGATTGATACGGAAAGGCTTAGATTATTCAAGTCACAACATCCGAATATTCCTGCCGTATGTTATGTGAATTCTACCGCAGCGATTAAAGCCGAATGCGACATATGTTGTACAAGTTCAAACGCATTGAAGATTGTAAAAAGCTTAAATGTGCCGGAAGTTCTTTTTCTGCCTGATACATACCTTGGCAAATGGGTGGAATCAAAACTCTCGGGGGTAAAAGTTATTACGTATAACGGTTTTTGTCCGACGCATTTAAGAATTTATCCTGAGGATATTCAAAAATCACGTGAACTTTATCCTGATGCAAAAATTCTTGCGCACCCTGAGTGTCATCATAAGGTTTCTGAACTTGCGGATTTCGTTGGCAGTACAAAAGAGATAATGGATTACGTGAAAAACTCATTAGAAAAAGAATTTGTTATTGCAACAGAAAAAGGTGTTGTTGACAGGCTTACAAGGGATTATGCGGACAAGAAATTCCACCTTATAAAAGACAGTATTGTTTGTAAAAACATGAAATGGAACACTCTTGATGATATTTATAACTCTCTTGTAAACGAAACTCACGAAATAACTCTTGATAGCGATGTTTCTGAAAAAGCGATGGAGTGTATTAATAGGATGTTGGAGGTTAAATGAGAGTACTGGTCGGGATGTCAGGAGGGGTTGATTCCTCTGTTGCAGCACTTCTTTTAAAACAGGCAGGACACGAGGTTATAGGTGCAACTATGGCAATATGGGGAGATAGAGGAGTTAAGGAGCAGTTGAAAGATAAACTCCCGCAAAAACATGGTGCCTGTTTTGGTCCTGATGAAAAAGAGGACATTGAAGAAGCACGCAGAATATGCGAACAAATCGGGATTCCTTTCTATGTTTTTGATTGTGCATCACAATATGAAGAAATTGTTTTGGATAATTTTAAAAAAGAATATTTGAACGGACATACTCCAAACCCTTGTATATGGTGTAACAGTCTGATTAAGTTTGATGTTTTACCGCGTATTGCAAAAGCAAACGGGATTGAGTTTGATAAATTTGCAACAGGACATTATGTAAGACTTGAAAACGGGATTTTGAAAAGAGGATTAGACAAAAAGAAAGACCAGTCCTACTTTTTATACAGATTAAAACCTGAACAGATTGAGAATATTTTGTTACCGCTCGGTGGATACACAAAAGAAGAAATCAGAAAAATTGCGAAAGATAACGGACTTGATGTAGCAGAAAAACCTGACAGTCAGGATTTTTACAGCGGCGATTATAACGAACTTCTTGGCGTTGAAGAAAAAATCGGGAATATTGTGGATTTGTCCGGGAATGTACTCGGAACACACAAAGGAATATGGAATTATACAATAGGTCAAAGAAAAGGTATAGGAGTTTCCGCATCCGAGCCTATGTACGTTCTTGAACTGAGGAAAGACACAAATGAAGTTGTTATAGGTGCAAAAGATAAAACAATGAAGGATTCGTTGGTTGCGTCAAATATTAACCTTATATCAGGATACTTACCGCAAAGATGTACTGCAAAAATACGCTCTACTCAAGAACCTGTCAGTGTTGTGACGACAAGAGCCGGTGAAGATATTGCAGTCAAATTTGATGATATGCAAAAATCAATTGCAATCGGGCAATCCGTTGTATTCTATAATGAAGATATTCTTCTGGGCGGCGGAATAATCACAAAGGTATAAATGTACGTCTTATTGGCTATCTAAACGGTTTATGTTGCTCTATCACCCTGTACTATCCAAATTTTAAAATAATTGTTAAGAAATGTAACAAAATTATATCAAAAGTATTTACAAAAATATTTCAATAGTATATGATGTTTGTGTAAGGAATAAGTAAGAAGATTACAGAGAACAACAACTATTACAATTAGGCTTTTTACGCCTGCAACAGTTTACTATTTTTTACAACAATCAAATGCTAAAGGTTAGTGTTTGAACAATCCGACAGACTATCACAATATAAATAAGATTTAGACTAATAGTTTTTAGTTTAGCCTGACAGTTTGTGTTGGCGGTAGTTTGTTATGACAGCGACAACAACTATATTACAGGAAGTGAATATAATTTCGAAAGGAGATTGAAAGTTATGGCACTCACAATCAACACAAACATGGCGTCTTTACAGGCACAACATGCATTGACGAATTCAACAAATTCGTTAAACCAGTCAATTAAAAGAATGACTACCGGTTACAAAATCAATTCTGCAAAAGATGATGCGGCAGGGTTAGCGGTTTCGCAAAAAATGCAAGTAAAATTATCATCTGTTTCTGTTGCAGAATCAAATGTTCAACTGGGTAGTTCAATGTTAGAAACTATTGAAGGAAATTACAATGTAATTCAAGACCACTTGCAACGTATCAGAGATTTGACCGAACAGTCTGCAAACGGAACATATTCTTCAGACTCTCTAAAAGCAATTAAGTCAGAAATCTCTCAAAGACTTGATGAAATCACTCGTGTTGCAAACAATACAGAATACAATGGCTTATATCTGTTAGATGGAACCTTTGGTGAAGCAGGTAAGAAAGGTTTAGATATTCAGGTAGGTATTAATTCAAGTACAAATTCGGTAATCCATCTTGATGGTTCTTTATTTAATTCATTGGAAGCATCTACATTAGTTTATAAAGCAACCGGTATTAAAAACACAGACGGTAAAGCAGTTACTCCGCCGACTAAACAAGATGCATTTGCGGCAACTTGTGCAGGTTTAGGAACAACAACCGATCTTAAAGGTACAAAAGGCGCAAACCAAATGCTGGCTGTAATTGACAATGCAATCGCTGATATTACCGAAAGAACAACGCTTCTTGGTGCTACTCAAAACAGATTAGCTTCAGCAGCAGACGCGTTACAAGTTCAGTCTGATAACTTAACATCATCAATATCTACAGTAAAGGACGCAGATATTGCAGCAGAATCTTCTTCATTCATATCTGCACAAATCTTGCAACAAGCTTCAGCTTCGTTGTTATCAACAGCAAACCAAACTCCATCAATTGCGTTGAACTTAATCTAGTAGGTATTGAAAAATGATAAAAAGAAATAAAAATATAAAAATCTAAACTTAGCTGTTGATTGTGATATGAAACGGTAAGACTCAAAAAGATTCTTACCGTTTTTTTTATTTTATTAATTATTTTTGTTTTTTATAGTAAAATTGTCATATGGATAGAAAAGAATTTTTAAATGTTAAAAGAATTGTAATCAAACTCGGAACAAATGTTCTTAGAAACGAAGACGGAGATGTTGCCCTTTCAAGAATTTATTCTTATATAGAAGATATTTCAAAACTTGTTAAATCAGGTAAAGAAGTCATTCTTGTAACATCAGGGGCAGTCGGTTTAGGCAAAAAGAAAATCGGGCTTTCAAGTACTGATGGTGTTGCGCTAAAACAGGCATGTGCGGCTATTGGTCAGAGTAAACTGATGTCTTTGTACGAAGAAGGATTTGATACGTACAATGTTGTAGCGGCTCAAATTCTTCTGACGGAAGATGATTTTTCACAAAGAAAAAAATATCTCAGCCTTAGAACAACGCTTAATCGTTTACTTGAAATGGGTGCTGTTCCTATTATTAACCAAAATGATACTGTATCGGTTATAGACTTTGACGACACATTAAGCTCCGTACAAGTATGTTTTGCAGATAATGATAAACTATCCGCACTTGTTGCAAGTGAACTTGATGCAGATTTGCTTTTGATATTATCTGATGTCGACGGGTTATTTGATTCTAACCCTAAGACAAATCCTGATGCAAAACTTATCAGTCAGGTAAAAGGTGTGACGGATGAAATAAGAGCATTAGGTACTGATGCATCAGAAGGCGGCAGAGGCGGAATGAGAACAAAACTTGAAGCCGCAAGGCTTGTAACACGTTTTGGTGGTAGAGTTTTGATTGCTAACGGTAAAACACCTTATGTAATAAATGAAATATTTAATTTAAAAGAAATAGGTACAATGTTCATTCCGAATGATGAAAACTTGTCAGAAAAGAAACGTTGGATAGGTTATGCAACCAATATCTTTGGAAAACTTATTGTCAATAACGGCGCAAAAGATGCAATTCTTAATAAAGAATCCAGTCTGCTGCCTATTGGTGTCATAGGTGTAGTCAATGATTTTAAACGTGGGGAAGTTATATCAATTCATGATGAGAATGATGTTGAATTTGCACGAGGAATTGTGAATTATAACTCTGAGGATTGTCGAAGGATTATCGGTAACCATTCAAACGAAATTTTGAAGGTGCTCGGGTTCAAAAATTACGATGCAATTATAACAAGAGATAATATTACGATATTATAAGGTAAATGTAGGGGTAAACATGGATTTTTTAGAAATAGCAAAGAACGCTAAAACTGCATCCATTAATGCTCAAAAGTTGTCAAACGATATAAAAAATACGGCATTAAGAAAAATCGCAGCAGCGCTTAATGATAAAAAAAACGAAGTTTTTGAGGCAAATTCCAAAGATATGGAGGACGCAAAAGCTCTTTTGGACTCGGGAGAGATTTCTCAATCCATGTATAACAGGCTGAAGCTTGACGAAAATAAAATGCGGGACATGGTTCAAGGACTGATTGATATTTCTAATCTGCCTGATCCTGTTAATAAAAAACTTATGGAAAGAGAACTTGATGACGGGCTTGTATTGACAAAAGTTTCTTGTCCGATAGGAGTTTTGGGTATAATCTTTGAGGCAAGACCCGATGTTATATCGCAAATCTCCGCACTTGCCATCAAGTCCTCCAATGCCGTTATATTAAAGGGCGGTAAAGAGTCGATTAATACTAACAAAACAATTCTTTCGATTATTAATTCTGCGCTTGATGAGGTAGAGGGTTTCCCTAAAAATATGCTTAATCAGGTGTTTTCAAGAGATGATGTTAAAGAAATGCTTAATGCCGATAAATATGTTGATTTGATTATTCCGAGAGGCGGAAATTCTCTGGTGCAGTTTATAAAATCGAACACAAAAATCCCTGTTCTGGGGCATGCGGATGGTATTTGTCATATTTTTGTTGATGAAACAGCGGAATTGGATATGGCTAAAAAAATTATTATCGATGCCAAAACTCAATATCCGAGTGCCTGCAACGCCGTTGAAACACTTCTTATTTCAGATAAATTCAAGTACTCAACCGAGTTGTTGAAAGGATTAGAGGATGCAGGTATTACACTTATTTCCAATCCTGAAAGCTGGCATAAAGAATATTCGGATAAAATTCTTGCTTATAAGTATGTTTCATCTGTTGTTGAGGCAGTAAACCATATCAATGAGTATGGTTCGGGACATACGGAATCGATAATTACATCCGACAAACAAAATGCCGAATATTTTATGGATATGGTTGATTCTGCGGGTGTTTATCATAACGCATCAACAAGATTTGCTGACGGCTTCAGATACGGGTTTGGTGCAGAAGTCGGAATTTCTACAAATAAAACCCACGCAAGAGGACCTGTCGGTATGGACGGACTTGTAATTTATAAATATAAATTACGCGGTTCGGGTGATACGGTTGTTGAATACGTAAAAGGTGAAAAACACTTTACTCATAAGGATTTATAGTATGAAAATTGGTGTTGTCGGACTTGGATTAATAGGCGGTTCAATATTCAAAAGCTTACAGGTTTTGGGCTACGATGTTGTTGGAATTTCAACATCTCAAGGGGGTAAATATGAAAATATTTATTCCGATTGGAAATATTTATCCGAATGCGACGTTGTTTTTGTTTGCTCTCCGATGAATAGGGTTGTTGCGGACTTGAAGGATTTAGAAAATTATGTTTCAAACGATACTATTGTTGCGGATGTGTCAAGCTTAAAAGGTTTTGTTTCAAAAGAAAATTTCAGTTACAATTTTATCCCGTCACATCCAATGGCAGGCACGGAGTTTTCAGGATTTGAACATTCTTTTGACGGTTTATTTAAGGGTGCAAAGTGGGTTTTGACTCCAAACGATGGAATTGTGCCTGATATGTTAAAAAAAATAATAACGGATATGGGTGCAAAAATAGTTGTTGCAAGCCCTTTTGAACATGATGAGGCGGTTGCTCTGGTATCTCATATGCCGCTTGTTTTGTCACAGGCATTGTTCTTGACCGCTAATGATAACAGTTTAGCCAAAACTCTTGCAGCTTCAGGGTTTAGAGATATGACAAGACTTGCTTTATCAAGTGAAGAAATGGCTTGTGATATGGTTGAAAAAAATTCCGAAAATATCCAAAAAGCTATATTGAAGCTTTATGCGAATATTGGCGGTTTGATAAAGGATAATTACCCTGAAAAAATCCACGAAATTAAATCGGAACGTGAAAAAATGTATAAAGATGGCGTAAATGTCTTATAATATTACACTATTGGGTAATAGCAGTTTATAATGAAATCGTTTAATTTACCCCTATGACAACGATTATTGGAATCAAATTAACAAACAGAGTTGAATTATCGAATGATTTTCAAAACATTATTTCTAAATACGGATGTGCAATAAAAACTCGTATCGGTTTACATTCAACGTGTAGTTCCGTGTGTGCAAATTGGGGCATTGTTCTTTTGGAAATAATTGATGAGAACGTCAAGAATCCCCTGATGCAAGAAGTATCAAAACTTGAAGGTGTAAAAGTACAGTCTATGAGTTTGTAGTTATTCACAGGTATTTATTTCTTTTATTATTTTTGCCGGATTGCCTGCAACTACCGTATTAGGGCGAACATCTTTTGTTACTGTGCTTCCTGCACCAATTACTGCACCTTCACCAATTGTTACCCCGCCCAAAATAGTTACGTTTCCGCCAATCCATACATTGTCACAGACTGTAATAGGCAAAGCTTTTTCTAATGCTTTGTTTCGGGTTTGAAAATCAAGCGGGTGTTCGGGACAAAAGAAGGATACATTCGGACCTATAAAAACATTGCTTCCGATCTTTACTTTATTACAGTCAAGAATTATCAAGTTGTGGTTTGAATAAAAGTTTTCGCCGATTTCAATATTGTAGCCGTAATCACACATAAACGGTTGTTCGATTGTAAAATTCTTACCTGTTTTTGCTAAAATTTTTCTTATAATGATATTACGTTTTTCAATTTCACTCGGTTTTAGAGTGTTTAATTCAAAACATAAATCTTTGCATCTTTGTCGTTCTTCAAAGAGTGTTTGGTTTGTAGCATCATACAGTTCGCCGTTTAAGATTGCTTTTCTCAGTTTTTCCATAATACCTCATCAGCAAAAAATGAACCAATATTATTATATTTGATAAATGCAGATGTGTATATTGTTTGTTAAAACAGTTTTTACTTAACTCTATGATGAGAGAATTCTTCTACAAACTTGACCTTTTTTCTTAATCAACTATTATGAAATATTAATGAATAATAGTCGTGATTTTTATGTATAGGTAAAGAACATCAAAAAACGGTTATTGAATTACAAAACAGTTTAATTTTTTAATGTGATAATTCTTATTATTTTAGGAGGCAAAATGAAAGGTATAAAATTACAAGGTATTGATGTTAACGGTGTTGAAAAAGAATATTCTTTAAATGATTTTAAAGGTCAAAAAATAATCTTGTATTTTTATCCGAAGGATAATACCTCAGGTTGTACGCAAGAAGCCTGTGATTTTAGGGATAATATAAATCGACTGACTAATTATGCGACCGTAATCGGAGTTAGTCCTGATAGTATTAAAAGTCACTTAAAATTCAAAGAAAAACAAAGTCTTAATTTTATCTTGTTAGCGGATACTGAACACAAACTTGCCGAAGAACTTAATGTTTGGGTCGAAAAATCAATGTATGGCAGAAAATATATGGGTATAGAACGCGCAACTTTTGTACTCGATGAAAACTTAAATATTGTTAAGGAGTGGCGTAAAGTAAAAGTTAAGGGTCACGTTGACGAAGTAGTTGGGTTTTTCGATGCGTAATATTATTTAAAAATATTTTGTTATTTGTTTTATGATTTTATATTCAGTATAAAAAGATGTTTTGTTAGAAAGATTGAAAAATTGAAAATTTATTAACTAATGTAACAAAATGTGTGTTATTTAGCAATTTTTAAAGAAAATAATACTTGATTATAAAGGAAGTGTAACTAATGTAGAAAGGTTGGTATTTATGGTATCTATAAGTAATAACCCTGTGTGGACACCCGGTTTAATTGAGCAAGACAAAGCTTTAAAAGAAAAATATGGTCCGGGAGCTCACGTAATACCTGCCACAGAAGCAGATTATCGTAGAAATGGTTTGCAGGTACCTGAATTTAAAAATGATTTAAAAACAGATGTCTTAGAATTAAGCTCTAAAAAAAATAGCGCAATAGATTATGTTAAATCTGCTGAAGATGATAATAAAGCATTAAATATTTTCGGGATTAAGTTTCCGATATTTAAGAAACCATTAAAAGGTAACAATATAAAATTAGGGAATTTCGGTGGTGATTATACTCCCCCTGCTGATTATACTCACAATTTTATAATGGATCCTATGAATCCGGCATCTCCGATGTATAATCCTTTAGCTGATCCTTGTAATATTGCATCACCTATGAATCCTTGTAACCCGGCATCCGGAATGATGCCCGGTATGTAAATTTGATTATTGAAATTTACCGAAAAAGAATCCTTTAAGGATTCTTTTTCTTATGTAAACGATGCTTATAGGATTAAACTAATGCAGTCAGAACTTTCACCGAAAAAACTTGCAAATAACTGAACTTAACTGAAAACTATATCTCAAAACTAATAACCGATAAACGGTAAAATAAAGAGTTTGATATCTATATTATTTATATTTTGGATATTAATTTTTGTTGCATTTAATTATATAATCTTGCGTTTTTGTTAATTTCATTAATCAAATAAATAATATTATCCGCATCTTTAGGGGCAAAGACTCCATCTAATCTTTCAATAAGAGATATCCTATATTAAGATACGTTGCAAAAAGTATCCAAATCAGGTACGGAATTAAGATTACACCTGAAATTTTTGAAACTTTATAAAAAGATTTGATGGTTAAAATTACAAAAATATCAAGAAAAATTATCACAATAAGAGCTAATACAATATTTTTCAGATAAAAAAATGATGGAGTCCATAAAAGGTTAAGAGTGAGTTGAGTGGCAAAATAAATGTAGCCCGATATTTTATTTTGCGCAGGTTTAAAAATATATAATAACAAAGCAGTAAACATTGTAAAATAAAGGATTGACCAAACAGGCGGAAAAATCCAATTAGGTGGTGCAAATAATGGTTTTTGTAAATTGTAATACCAAACAGATTTGAACATATAATAATCTTAAATGACAATTACTTATAAATAATCCGATAATGGGATAAACTTTTTGATTAGTGGGGTAAATTGGGAGGTGATTTTGATTTTAATTTCCGAATTAGATCTCAAACTTGTGATACTTTATTTCAAAATCTCTGATGCAAAACAGCAAACAAAATATTTGCACAGGTAAATTGAGTGAGCGACTACGTAGCGTGGAGCAAATCCAAGACAGGCTGTCTTGACCTGTTCGCATTAAACGTGTCTACGGATTTTCTTTTCAGAAAC
>CAMDZX010000020.1 GCA_945910925.1 uncultured bacterium
ATTCTCTTAATATAAATGAATATAAAAGTATTAATGTGATGTTAATGAATTGTAAAAAAATTAGAGAAGATAATATTTTAAATCAATTTAAAACAATATTAAATAAAAATCAAAATATGAATTTTTATGATTTTTCAATAGTTTTAAATTATATTCTAGGTAATAAAATTAAAACTTTTAGCTTGAAATACAACTACCAAGAGCCATGGTTTACTAAAAATTATGATAAAGCAATCGTTGCTTCAGATGAATATAAAGAAGCTAAAAAAAATCCTGTAATAATTAATTATGTTGGTTTAAGCCCACAATATACAAATTGTCATCATTCTATGAAAGATTTATGGTGGAAATATGCCAAAATGGCTCCTTTTGAAATCAAAGAATTACAATCTTATCATCTTGCGGCGACTTCTGCCGAAAACTCTTTCAAATATACTTGGTTATTATCTCGTATTTGGCCGTATATTAGACCATATTGGTTTAGAATAACATTAGGGTTTTTAATAGCAATCCCTCTTGGTTTATTGGACGGAGTAACAGCTTTTGCACTCAAACCATATATGGATTATGTCATAGGCGGTCAAGAGTTTGCTATGAACTGGCATGGGATTAATTTATCAATATCAAGTATTCAAATGGCTTGGTTGTTACCGATTGGGGTTATTGCTTTTGCAGCAATTCAAGGTGTATTAAGATACCTCAACGGCTATTTCTCAACTTGGACATCGCAAAGAATTACAAACGATGTTAAGTTTGATTTGTTCAAAAGACTTATCCATATGCACCCGCAATTCTTTGATGATAATTCATCAGGAGTTGTTATATCACGTTATATGGGCGACCCCGGGACAGCTTCAGCAGGAATTGTTGATAATGTCAAAACAATAACAACAAGCCTGTGTGGGGCTTTAGGACTTATTGCTGTTATGTTGTACAGTTCTTGGAAGCTCGCATTTATTGGAGTTTTAGTTCTTTGTATTGCATTTATTCCCGTAATTTTAATCAGAAATAGAATAAAAGAAGCTTCTAATAAAAATATGGTAATCGGAAGTAATATTACAACAAACATAAACGAAACCTATTCAGGTAATAAAGTTATGGCAGCATACGGCTTACAAGACCGCCAAAACGAGTATTTTATAAATCAGACTTGGAAATCTTTTAATATAAACATGTCTTTATATAAACGTGCCGGTTGGATGTCTCCTATGATGTATCTGATAGCGTCATGCGGAATTGCAACGGTTCTGGGTGTCGGAACATATCTCATCAATAGCGGTCAAATGACTGCGGGAGCTTTTGCATCATTTGTAACTTCATTATTATTACTTTATAAACCGGTTAAGACATTGGGAAATACTTTGACAGGCATTCAAAACATCTTTGTTGCGATGGGACGTGTTTTTGAATTGTTTGACCTTACTCCTGCAATAAAGGATTGTGAAAACCCTAAAACATTGCAAGGTCTTAATAAAAGTATTGATTTTGAAAATGTAGATTTTGAATATGTTCCCAATAAACCTGTATTAAAAAATCTCAATTTACATATTTCCAAAAATGAAACTCTTGCAATTGTCGGTAATTCAGGTGGCGGAAAATCAACATTAGTTAATTTGTTACCAAGATTTTATGATATAAAAAATGGTTCAATAAAATTTGATGGAGTAGATATTAGAGAATACTCACTTGATTCCTTAAGAGATAATATCTCAATGGTATTTCAAGATAACTTCTTGTATTCAGGCACAATCAAAGAAAACATTATGATGGGCAATCCTAATGCAACAGCAGAAGAACTTATGCAAGCGATAAAGTCCGCACATTTAGAAGATATGATACAAGAACTTCCAGAGGGGTTGGAAACGGAACTCGGGGAACGTGGATTGACTTTATCAGGCGGTCAAAGACAAAGAGTTGCTATTGCAAGAGCTATGCTCAGAAATGCTCCAATAGTTATTCTTGATGAGGCAACATCAGCACTTGATAACGAATCAGAAGCCATTGTCCAAAAAGCTATGGATAACTTGATGAAAGACAGGACTGTCTTTATTATTGCTCACAGGTTATCGACAATAAAAAATGCGGATAGAATAGCAGTTATAAACGAGGGTGAACTCGTTGAACTCGGTACTCACGAACAACTAATGAATATTGAAAACGGTGCATACAAAGCTCTCTATGACATGCAGTTCAAAAAACAAGAGGTTGTGAACAGTTAGTAATAAGTTGTTACCGTTCAGTCGGATTATCCTCTCTCACGAGAGGGGAATAAAACCGTGCAAATTTTCGTACCAAAAAGTCACTCAGTCACATAGTTACTTTCTAATACACCCCCTTTGTCCTCCGGACATTTCCCCCTTGTTATGGGGCAAAAGGTGAATGTTAGTATTTTTTATCTGCCCCCTTTTAGGGGGAAGTGGCACGCAGTGCCGTAGGGGGTTGAATTAGTAGTCGTCAGACACCTGACTTACTTCTATACTACAACTGAGGGTTTTGAATGTGGTGCAAAGAAAAAATCACTCAGTAACTTAGTTACTTTCTAATACACCCCCTTTGTCCTTCGGACATTTCCCCCTTATTATGGGGCAAAAGGTGAAGATTAGTATTGTTTTTATCAATTGCTTCACTTCTGCCCACCCTTAGTTATGAAGTGACTTAGTTACTCTGTCACATAGTAACTCAGTAACTCAGTCACATAGTCACTTTCTACCCATTTATCCTTTTTAGCATGACACGATAAATACACACAAAACAGCATTTGATTTTTATTTATACAGTTAATGTGATGCAAAATTCAGTATATTTATTTTCTTCACTATGTACTACAAGTGTTCCGCCGTGTGCCTCGACAATTTCTTTAGACAAATACAATCCCAGTCCTGTTCCAATTTTGCGGAATTTTTTACTTGCAGAATAATACTTATTAAAGATTTTATCAATATCCTCTTTAGAAATTCCTTTACCGTAATCTTTTACGCTAATCATAATATTTTTGTCTTTTTTAATCAGTTTTAATTCAATTTCCGAATTTGATTTCCCATAGGATATCGCGTTTTGTATAAGATTTTTAAGCACTCTTTTCATTTGCATTTTATCAAGAAGAAGTTCTGCATCTCCCTGAAATTTTGTAACAATAGCATTCTTTGAAACCTCAGCAATCGGCTCCATTTCGTTTGCAATATCTTTCAACAATTCAGACAATACAACTGGGGCTTTATATAATTCTATTCCCCTGTCATTTACCCTGTATGTATCAAGAACCGTATGCACAAGTTCAAGAAGTTCATTATTGGACATCTGCATGTTTTTAATAGCTTCTCTTTGTTTGTCATTGAGCTCTCCAAACTTTTCCGAAAGCAAAAAGTTTAACATATTTGATTCTGCAATAATAGGAACTTTCAAGTCATGTGTAAGTGTTGCCACAAAATCTTCCTTCAAGGTTTCAATTTCTTTGCGGTTTGTAACATCTTTTATTACCATAAGATAATTATTTGTATGCTCCTCAGAACGAATTTGAGCAACCGATGCCACAAAACTTTTTTCCGATTGATTTTCTATAAATATTTCATCATCTTCAAGTGTTTTTATGTCTTTTTCATTTGCAATTTTGATGAACTTTGTAACATCCTTATTAAGAATTTTTGTTTTTTCGCCAAACCATTTATCAATATTATGTGTGATTTGAATAATTTTATTGTTTTCATCAAGAACAAGAATCCCGTCGGATAACGAGTTGATAACCGCTTCCAAAAAATCGTTTTTGCGTTTTAATTCACCCTGATACTCGACAATCATTTTTTCACGGTCGTTGAGTGTTTCTATCATACGGTTAATACATTTAGAAACTTCGTTCCAGTTTTTGTCGGGATGTTTGCCCAGACGAGCAATAAGGTTTCCGTATCGAACCGAGTTAATTGTGCTAATTATACTTGCAGCATAATCGGACATATCATTTTTTCTGTCAGCCTTTTGATGCAAGTTGTGAATAATACTTAACAACGCAATGTTTATAAGTAAAAGTACAACACACAAACTACTGTTTATAATATTTAACAACATTCATGACACCCTAACTGTTTTTATGATATAATCATACCACACTAACACAAATTATTTTAGGATTGGTTTTATGAAAAAGTTTATATCATTTTTGTTTGTAAATATTTTTTGTTGTTTTCCTTGTTGTGCAGAGTCCGTAACGGAAAATATTAATTCTTCACTCAAAACAAGTTCTTATGAACCAAACTGGTTTTCCATAATCTTATCCTTAATATTTGTAATCTTGCTTATTTACATAACGGGAATTTTATACACAAAACTGAATAAATTTGGTATAAAAACCGTTAAACACGAATTTAAGAATACGGATAATATAAAGCCGATAGTTATATCAGCAACACCTGTCGGGCATGATAAAACATTACAGGTAATAGAAATCGATGGTGAAAGATTATTAATAGGTGTTGCACAAAACTCAATAAATCTGATAAAAATTCTTTCAAAAAAGAATGTTCAACCGGATTATGATGAAAAAGTTGAAGAAATTGAAGTTGAAAATACAATAAAAAAAGAACATACTGTTAATGCGGAAGATTTTGGTCTGTATAAAAAATATTTAAGGTGATTTTATGAGAAGAGAAGTAAAAATTGGAAATATCATAGTCGGAGATAATCATCCTTGTTTTGTGATTGCCGAAATCGGCATAAATCACAACGGAAGCCTAAAGGATGCAAAACGATTAATTGATATGGCAGCTTCAAACGGTTGTAATGCCGTTAAGTTCCAAAAACGTACGGTTGATGTTGTTTATACACAAGAAGAACTTGCAAAACCTCGTCATAGTGTTTTTGGAGAAACAAACGGCGATTTGAAACGAGGACTTGAATTCGGATATGATGAATATCTGGAAATTGATAAATACTGTAAACATAAAAATATTATGTGGTTTGCATCTTGTTGGGACGAGGCATCCGTTGATTTTATAGACCAATTTAATCCGCCTTGTTATAAAATTGCATCCGCATCGCTTACGGATGATAAATTGTTGGAATACACAAAGTCAAAAGGTAAACCAATACTGCTTTCAACCGGCATGAGTACGATGGAAGAAATAGAACACGCTATGGAAATACTTGGAGAAGAAAATACCATTCTTTACCATTGTACAGCGACTTATCCGTCAAATAGTGAAGAAATAAATCTTAATTGCATAAAAACATTGAAAGAAAAATTTTCTTGTCCTGTCGGATATTCAGGTCATGAGCGTGGTATAGCACCTTCTATTTTAGCGGTTGCACTTGGTGCATGTTCTGTTGAACGCCATATAACTCTGGATAGAACAAATTGGGGTTCTGATCAGGCAGCGAGCCTTGAAACTCCCGGATTATTTCACATGATAAGAGATATAAGACAAATTCCGTCACTTTTATCTGACGGTAAAAAAGTTGTATATGAACGGGAAATCCCTATTAAAGAAAAATTAAGACGAGTAGGCAAATAAAAATGAATAATCAAAAACTAAACATTCCCCAAACTGTAAAAATGGTTATAACGGATTTTGACGGCATTGTTACCGACAATTGCGTTTACATAGATTCAAACGGCGGAATGACCAGAAAATTGAATTTCAAGGATATAATGGCGTTTTCTATTTTAAAAAAACAAGGGTATAAAATTGGTATCATATCCGGCGAAAGTAATTCTGCTATTGATATTTTAAACGATAAATTTAATCTTGACGAAATTCATACAAATATAAGAAAAAAACTGGATGTTTTAAAATCAATTATAGAAAAATATAATCTCAAATCAAACGAATATATTTATATTGGAGATGATATTAACGATATTGAAGCATTAGAATTTGCAGAAATAAAAATTACCGTACCCGATGCCGTTGAAAAGGTAAAAAATATCAACGGAATACAAATTACATCCGCAAGTGGCGGAAACGGTGCATTTAGAGAGGTTACAGATTGTCTGATAAATTCTTAAAAGATATTATCAAAAAAGTCAAAAAATATGATAATACGGTAAAAACATATACAAAATTGGGTAAAACTCCGTCAATACCATACAGAGCATTTATTAATTATGCGGATAATCTTTTTATGCTTGGCTGTACCGAAATGGCAGAAGCACTGCTTAATAACGCTGCAAATTTTGCCTCACCCGATTCTAATGCGCTTATCAATCTGGGAATGATTAAACAAACCTCCGATGAACACGAAAAAGCAATAGAATATTTTAAAAAAGCGTACAAAAAAGATCCGCTTAATGTAAAAGCACTCTGTTTGTGGGGAAATTCCTTGACTGCTCTACATGATACAGAAAACGCAATAAAGAAATATGAAAAGGCAATAGAAATTAATCCGAAATCTTGGGAGGCATATCTGTATTGGGGTTTAACGCTTATAGGAGAACATAAATACAGCGAGGCAAAAGAAAAACTTGAACTGGCGGTTGAATATAATCCTAAAGAAATACGCACATTATTTTTATTGGCATCAATAGAAACCGAATTGGGGATGTATGACGACGCATTATTGAAATATATTTTTATAATTAATGTAACGGATAATAATTTTGGTGCATATCATAATATCGCATATATATATTTCAAGAAAAAAGAATATGAAAAAACTATTGAATACGCACAAAAATCAATTGGAATAGCACCATTTAAGGTAGAATCCTACTTACTTTTGGGAGATACTTATCTTTTGCAAAAACGGTACAAGGAAGCCGCAGGAATATATGAATGCGGAGAAAAAAATAATATAAAATCAATATTCATGTATATTTCTTGGGGCTCAATATTTCAAATGAAGGGTAAATATCAAGAGGCTATTGATAAATACCTTAAAGGTATAGAATTGTGCTCCGACCAAGCAAATGCGGAGTTATACGGACGACTGGCAGGATGTTATTACGAAATCGGAGATATTGATAATGCACAAATGTATGCAAACAAAACCATAGAGCTTGAACCTAAAAACAATATGGCACTTCAAGTTGTTTCCGACATCAGTATACAGAAAGGTGATTTTCAAAAAGCACTTCAAACTCTTGAAATATGCTTACAAAAATCAAAAACTAAAGCAGTTACGTATCACAAAATGGCAAAATGTTATTTTATGCTTGGGGATGTTGAAAAATCAAATGACTGTTTTGATAAATCTCTTGAATATAATCGAAATGAAAAGAGCGTTTTGTATGAATATATAGAATCATTGCTCTATCAAAAACAGTATGTTCTTGCAGAAAAAAAACTCAATATATTGGAAAAACTTTCTAATGATGAATTAGAAATTTTATCATTAGTGTTCAGGGTGCATTATAACCTTGCACAAAATGCCTATAATAAAACAAAAGCAATAAAAACCGCTCAAAAAATAAAGGAACAATATCCTGATAAGTTCAGATATGAAGAACAGTATAATGAATTAATAATGATATAATAGTTTTTTATTTTTCTCTATATTATAATGTTCAACAAAAAGGAGAAATATCATGAAATTTGCGACCGAGTACCTGTGGTTTTGTACCGAACACCAGCGAGAATATATCAATATAACTGACGAAGTACAAGAAATTGTCAGAAAAAGCGGAATCAAAGAGGGTATGGTACTGGTATCTGCGATGCACATAACGGCGGGAGTTTATGTTAATGATGCAGAAAACGGATTAATTTCTGATATTGACAAGTGGCTTGAAGAACTTGCACCTTTTGATATCAATTATAACCACCACAGAACAGGTGAAACCAACGGCGATAGCCACCTGAAAAGTTTATTAATCGGGCATGAAGTTATTGTTCCGATAACATCAGGAAGGCTTGATTTTGGGACTTGGCAGCAAATTTATTACGCAGAATTTGACGGACAACGTAAAAAACGTGTCATTGTTAAAGTTATGGGCGAATAAGTTATTTTGTTTAATTATATAAGTCAAATTTGTTTACAATTTGTCTAAATCTTTATATTACGCTATGATTATAAGTATGGAAACGGGGAAGATTGTTGTAGTCGATGATGAAAAGATAGTGACCTCTGCCTTCAAAACTCTTTTTATGGTTGAAGGATTTGAGAATGCTGCCTTTTTTAACAACCCTAAAGATGCACTAAAATACCTGGAAAACAATGTTCCGGATTTGATTATATCTGACTTCCTCATGCCGGAAATGAACGGTTTGGAATTTCTTACGGAAGCAAAAAAACTTTATCCCGAAGTAAGTAAAATTCTGCTTACGGGTTATGCGGACAAAGAAAACGCAATCAGAGCAATAAATGAAGTCGGGCTTTACAGATATATTGAAAAGCCTTGGGATAATGACGATTTAATAATTAACATCAAAAACGGTATTGAAAGAAGTTACTTGCTCTCTCAACTCAGACAAAAAATAACAGAACTTGAAGCGGCTCACAAAGAACTTGAAAAATATTCCCATAACCTTGAAAAAATTGTAGAGGAACGCACGGCAGACCTTGTAAAATCTAATGCTAAACTCAGCGGAATTATTACAAACTGTGCCGACGGTATTTTTGTAACAGACAATGACGGGAATATTGAACAAGCGAATCAGGCTTGTGAAACGCTTTCCGGCATGAGCGAAGAAAACCTCAAAAAAATCAATCTGAAAAAACTTATATGTTCTGAAAAATCAGATATTATTGATACAATAAATTCTTCCGATAATAACGAGTTTTTTATCAGAGATTGCAGTATTTTGAATTTATTGAGTAATGTTGAAACCCCTATTGATATCAGCCTTGCCAGAATCTCGGATAAACATTTTGTCGGAGTTATACACAATATCACAGAACAAAAAGAATCCGACAAACTTAGGGATGATTTTATTGCAACATTAACACATGACCTCAGAACCCCGTTACTGGCAGCAATACAGACATTAAAGTTCTTTATTGACGGTTCTCTTGGTGAAATATCTGACAAACAAAAAGTGTTACTTTCAACAATGCAAAAAAGTAACGAAGATTTGCTCGGATTGGTCAATGCCCTGCTTGAAGTATATAGGTTTGATGCTCAAAAACTGGTTCTATGTAAAACGAAATTTTCGTTCAATTCTTTAGTTACGCAAATTTATAACGAACTGAAACCGTTGGCGGATAGAAAAAATATAACTTTTAAACTGGAAATTCCGAATGATAATGTCACTATATTTGCAGACGGCGGAGAAATCAGAAGGGTTGTATGCAATCTTTGCGGAAATGCAATAAATTATACAAACAATGACGGAGAAGTCATAGTATCATTTAAAACAGAAGTAAATGACTTGATATTCTCGGTTCAGGACAACGGAAACGGAATTCCTAAAGAGGATATCCCGCATTTGTTCCAAAGATTTTCACAAGGCACAAGTCAAAAGCGTTCTACGGGAACAGGTTTGGGACTATATTTGTCAAGACAAATCATAGAAGCACATAACGGTAAAATATGGTTAGAGAGTAAGTTGAATAAAGGAAGTGAATTTTCCTTCCTGCTCACGGATGTTGTTACGGAAAAAAATAAAATAGCCGAAAAGGTATAGATGGAGTTGAGATGATAAGAGTTTTATTGTGTGAGGATCACGAGCTTGTAAGAATGGGATTATCAATAATGATTGATAAATCTGAAGATATTACACTTATTGGAGAGGCAGAAAACGGACTTCTCGGCGTAGAGCTTGCTAAACAATTATCGCCCGATATTGTTTTGATGGATATAGGACTTCCGAATATTGACGGAATAGAAGCTACAAAACGTATCAAAGATTTTAACCCGCAGATAAAAGTTCTTATTTTCACATCCCGTGACGATAGTGATGATATATTTGCTGCATTCAAATCAGGTGCAGACGGATATATTATGAAGGGTGCAAGTACGGAAAATATTCATACCGCAATTCGTTCCGTGAATGAAGGTGTTGCATGGATTGACCCGCAAATTGCACGTTTGGTTTTATCAAGTATTCAAGCCCCAACCTCAAATAATACCGGCAATACAACAAACGGTATCAACTATAAAGCAGGCAAGCTACAATACGGACTTACGGAAAGAGAAATGGAGGTTCTTGCACTTATTGTAAACGGACTTACCAATCCTCAAATTGCAGAAGCATTAACTATTACAAAAGCAACAACAAAAGCTCATGTTCATAGCGTTTTGCAAAAATTATCCGCAGCAACAAGAACACAGGCTACCAGAAAAGCTATGGATGAAGGACTTGTATAGATGTTTTGGGCGATTATTGCTATATGTTTTGTGACATTTATCAGGATGCAGTTTGATGAAACTCATATAGGTGAACCTAAAAATCCTGTTTTAAAACAATATCAATACGAGTATAAAGTTCAAAAAGAAATTCTTAAAGAAGAATATGAAAAGAGTAAACTTCCCAAATCGGGGTTTATGCTGACTGAAGAATATGAGCAACAATCAAAAGGAATAGATAACGAAAACCGAACGGTTGAAGCGGGCAAATATCCAAAACCTGCCGATATGAAGTATTTTCCTCAAACAACATACAAACTTGTACGTTATAATAATCCTCCGGGTTCAGTAGAATTAAATATTCCGAGAAGAATTGAGTTTGAAAGACAAGTAAATACACAAGGAGTAGTATCGGGAGATTTTACAAAACTTGTTTATTCTTCGATTTATTATTATCCGAAAGAAAGATGTACGGCTTGTGACGTTTTTGTAATTCCTTTAGATACAAGTATTAACAGAGTAGAAAGGGTACAGAAGGCAAATGTTATTAAGAAAAATCCTGAACCTATTTTTTCTACAATAAAAGATGTATCACAAGAAGGCGCATTCAGAACAATCACACCTGTTGATTACTCTGAGGACAATCGCTATATAGTTGCAAAAGAAAAAACGGGATATATTTTTGACGGGATATGGAAAACAGAACTTCTGGTACACGACTTTGAAACAGGCGAAACAAAGAAACTCACGGAAGCAAGAGAAGCAATTCTTGATTACTGGCATAATGTATCAGGAGTTGAGTTTGATGATTACAGATGGGATATTTACCCTCTGGGGTTTGACAAAACAGATAACAGTCGTATCCTTGTCGCAGGTTATGCTTATACAGGCGGTGTTCCTGTGTTTTTGGGAACTTGGGCGGTTGATGTAACAGGAGAACGTACTCAGTTAGTGGATTTAGAAGGCACAAATTATTCAGTCAGTATTGTAGGATACAAGTTGGTACAAGACAGTTATATCCCGAGAGAAGAAGTTGAGTGGGAAGCAAACAGACAAGCAAAACTTGAAAAAAATCACAAAAAGAAGGCTAAAAAAGAACTCAAAAAACTCAACAGAGAAAAACGGAAACAATATCATCAAAAACTGAAACAATTAAAAGCCCAATACAAATTGAGAGTAAAAGAGTATAAAAAGAACAGTAAGTCCGGCATGTCTGGACTTGACGGAGAAATATTCCCTCAAGATGACAGTATAAAAAACATAAACGACATTCATAGTATTGATGAATAGAAGTGTAACAAATTTACGTAAACAGAGCTTCGATAAAGTCAGAGGCATTAAATTCTTTTAAATCCTCCATTTTTTCACCAACACCTATAAGTTTAACAGGCAGGTTCAATTCTTTTGCAATAGCCAGAACAATTGCACCTTTTGCAGACCCGTCAAGTTTTGTCAGCGCCACAGAGGTTAATGCAACTGCATCTTTAAATACTTTTGCCTGTTGTAACCCATTCTGCCCCGTATTTGCATCAAGTACCAGAATACATTCTCTTAAAGCATCTTGAGCATTTTTGTCTATTACTGATTTTATTTTTGACAATTCTTCCATCAGGTTAAATTTGTTTTGAAGTCGTCCCGCAGTATCGACAAGAATAATGTCATAGTGTTCGTTTTGTGCTTTTTGTATTGCTTCATATACGACCGATGCAGGGTCAGCTTTATCCCTGCGAACAATATCAGCACCGGCACGCTTTGACCATATATCAAGCTGTTCCTCTGCTGCCGCTCTGAACGTATCTGCTGCAGCAATAAGAACGCGTTTCCCTTCTTGTCTAAATTTATACGCAAGTTTACCGATTAAAGTAGTTTTCCCGACACCGTTAACTCCCGCAATAAAATAAATGTTCAAAGAATTATCCGTATAATTCAGTTGTGTAGAACCTGCATTATCAAGCGTTTTGGTAAATTGTTCTTTTAAAAAACTCTTTACCTCAGAAGGCTTAATTCTATCTTGAGAGCGTAATCTGTCAACAAGTTCTGCCGCATAGTTCACTCCCAAATCCGCACTGATAAGGATATCTTCCATATCATCAAGTACAAATTCGGAAAATTCTTCTTCCTCTGCAACCGTCTCAACAACATTTCCGACAAGAGCCTGTGCGGTCTTGGATACGGTTTTCTTTAAATTTTCTATACTGTTAGAAAAGAATCCAAACATTATTTAAGCCCGTTTTCTACAACAACCTTTGCCAAAACTCCGTTTACGAACGATGAACTGTCTTCTGTTGAATACTTCTTAGCCAGTTCAACCGCTTCATCAACAACAACCTTCATAGGTGCTGCTTTTGTATAAAGAAGTTCAATAACAGCGATTCGCAAAATGTCTTTGTCTATCTTGACAAGTCTGTTAATATCCCATCCTGTCGTGTATTTTTGGATTTCGTTATCAATATCTTCATAATGTTTTTTGAACGCTTCCGCAATTTCTATTACGTATTCTTGTACATCACTTTGTGATTCAAGTGTTGTAAACTCTGCAATCTCCAATGCCAAAAGTGTTTTTTCCACAACATCCAGTATTGTTTCTATATTTGATGACAAATCAGCAGTAGTCGGAATGGCAACAGGTTTATCCTTCACTCCTATTGGTCTTGACAGGTTTGATTCGTGTTCCGCTTCATAAGTATCAATATAATTCTTTATATCAATCAATGTTCCGACAGAAAGTTTTAATTCGTCAGAAGCATTGTTAGAAAGTATTCTTACCGATTTAAGCATGATATCTTCAAAATCTTTTGAAGAATATGATGTAATTTTTTTATCAAATTGTGAAAACAATATAAGTGCTAATTCTCTTGCTGCACGTCTTGCTTGCATATAATTTCTCCTAAATAAACTGTTATGTTAGAAATATAACATAAACAAGAATTATTGATAATATTTTATGCATTTAGGTTTTAATTTTTGTTGTACTACCAAGATTGAAAGTCATCTCTTAACGATGAATAATAATCTCCTCTTGCGGGAATACTTGTCGGATATCCCGATGAGAAAAACTCTCTAAACCGGTTTTGTTTTCTGTCTTTTTCTTTATAATTCCGTGTTGATTCCGCTGAATATGCGTGTTTAAGCCTGTTTAAACGGGTTTTAAAATCTCCGGTTTGAATTGCTCCGAACATCTGAGAATCGAGTCTGTCTATACGTATTTCTGTCGGAAGGTTACTGTATATTTTACCAAAACTCTTTTTTTCCATTTTTTTTAAAAGATAATCTATATCCGATTCGTTTAGAGGATTAGAAGAATAAGACTCCTTTTTTTTAAATATTTTACTGATTGGATTGTTATATGTTTCATAAGGATTTGACCAATTATTACGGTTCATTTCGTCTATTGCGGAATTAATTTCACGGTTCATATCATAACGATACATGCCGCTCCTGTGCGCCATATCATTATTAAAGCCGAAAAAATCACCATATGCGTTTGCAACCGTAAATGTAAAACATAATGTAAATACTGTATAAAAAATTTTTTTCACGATTACACTCCTCTTGATAAACATACAATAGTTTGTGTTATATAAAATTCCCCTAATGATTAATTCAGTGGTATGATTATCATATGAAGATAAAAATTATCGCACTAGGGAAAGTAAAAGAAAAATATCTGAAAGACGGTGTTGAAGAATATCTCAAACGCTTACGCCCGTATACAACGTTAGAAATTATCGAACTGATGCCGATTGAAATAAAAGATGAAAATCTTACTGAAAAAGTTCTTGAAACGGAAGCAGAAAAGATTCTCTCTAATATAAAACCTTCAAGTTTTGTCATAACTTTAGAAATTGGCGGAAAACAATTTGATTCGGTTGATTTTGCACATGAGATGGAACAGATTATAAATTCGGGGATATCAGAAATAGTTTTTGTAATAGGTTCTTCCTGCGGACTTTCTAAAAAAGTATCGGATATTGCGAATTTAAAACTAAGCCTCTCCAAAATGACATTTATCCACCAGTTTACAAGATTAATTCTGTTAGAGCAAATATATAGAGCGTTTAAAATTATGAAAAATGAAACATATCATAAATAGAACCTAAGAATTAGTGCGAAAAGTCGTATCATTTTCGTCAGTTTTGTAAAAAATTACATAAACAAAAAATAGCGAGCCATAGGCTCGCCATTTCAGTAATTAAAGCATTTATTACTTAGCTAATTTGTTTACTGCAAGAGTTAATCTTGATTTTTTTCTTGAAGCAGTATTTTTGTGCAAAATACCTTTAGAAACTGCTTTATCGCAAAGTTGGTAAACTTTTGATAATGCACTGTTCAAAGCTTCTTTATCTTCACCTTGAGCAAGTTCTAAAACTTTTTTAACTGCAGTTTTGATAGAAGATTTGAACGCAACGTTTCTTTGTCTGTTTGCTTCTGCGATTAATACTCTTTTTTTAGCTGACTTAATATTTGCCATTTTCTTCACCTTTCTTGTGTTGTATCAGGCTTAAGGGTTAATGACTCCCCTCAACCCGCTACGAGGATGTGAGTACAACTATTTTACATCAAAAAAATATTTTTCAACAGAAATATTAAAAAAGCTTAAAATTTAACCGATAATATTAAGCTTGTGTTGTTGTTCCATTTCTTTTTTCATTTTTGCTTCACATTGTTTCTTCCAAGCAGAAGCAACTTGATAGTTAAGTTGGTTCTTTGCAAGTGATACAGAATTTTTTACATCCTGTTGGTGAAGTGCATTAAAACTTGTTTCGCCCAATCTTGAAGCGCGTAACATACTAAGATTGTTTTCATTTGTATGCATCATAGCCATGCCTGCATTATGCTGCATTGCTATCGCCCTAAATGATGAAATTGCCGAAACTAACATATAAGTGCACCATCCTTCACGCACAAAATTATATCACACTTCATCATTTTCTGCAACTGCCTATACGGATAATTTTAAGATTTTGTAACGCTTTTTATATGTTTATATTATTTAGTGTAATATATTATTATGAAGAAAAGGTCTTTCAAAAAGTTTCTTAAATTTGTAGGATTAGTTTGTATTATTTTGCTTTTGATATTTGGCAAAGGATTAATCCGCAAGTATGTAATAAATAGAGCCTTAGGTGTATATTATGTTTTTAAAGGTGACAGAGCTTACCATAAACATAAACTCGCTTATTCAATTCAGTATTACACCAAAGGTTTGGAATATTTTCCGGAGCATTATACCGCTTGGCACAATTTAGGCAATATCTACGTGGTGTATGAAGATTACTATTCTGCAGTAGATGCGTATCAAAACGCTATTAAACACAATCCTCGTTATGCTATGGCAAGAATGAATCTTGGTATTATCGAAGCCGAAAAACTCGGAAACTTTGACGAAGCAATTGCTCAATATGATGCAATAATTAATTTAAGAAACAGAATATGGGCAATCCCGTTTTTATTCAGTAACAAAAAGAGTTCAAAACAAAATCGAGGAATCGCTCTATACAACAGAGGACTTGCATATAGAGGTAAAGCAATGTTTCTTCCTGATGAAGATAGAGAGCTTGAACTCGGACTTTTGCGGAAAGCTGCCGAGTCCTATGAAAAATCGCATAAAATCCTCAGAAAAAATTCTGATGTGTTATTCAATTTAGCTTTAACGTATCAGGTAATGGGTGATTATAGAGATGCAGGTTTAAATTATTGTAAGGCAATTGCCCTTGCGCCAATGAATTATGATGCGCATTACAATCTTGCAGTATTATTAAGACGCTTAAAGCGTTACAAAGATTCTATGGACGAACTTGAAAAAGCCTCCGTACTTTTATCTTTAAAATCTGATGGAGAAGGTAGATCGGCATATGTTTTCGGGATTTTATCCGAAGCCTCTCATCTTTATAGTAAATACGGAGCAAATGAAATCGGTACAAATATGGATATCTATAATACCGATAATCAAGATGTAAATGTTAAAAAGAAAAAGAAAAAAAATAAAAAACAAAAAGACGAAAACGAACTGATAAAATTTAATTCTTCGACAGGGAAAATAATGCCTGCCGAAGATTTAGACAAGGTTATGATTAAAAATTTCAAAGTTTGTGCCGGTATGGACTATTTTAAACACGAGGCAGAAGATGATGAATATTAGTAATTTATTAAAATTATCTTCAAGTCTAATATCCTCCTCAGAAATTTACACAATCTCAGAGAGTATAAAAAACAATTTGCCGGATTTGAAAGATTTAAACATATTTTTTTACGATTATGCGTCTAAAAAACTCAAAGATATTTTGAACAATTTTTCTCCTGTTGATGATATGTATGATGAAATTGCAGTCGGATGTTTATATGAAAATCTCTTAAAACTAAAGGATTGTGATTATATTATCGACGGATGCGAGCTTATGCAAACTTCATTTTCGGCTGATGAAGACGTTATTATGCAAAAACTCTTAATCCCGATAAAAGCTTCAGATAATATATTCGGAATGATAGAATTTAATTTTGCGCATAAAAAGAGTTTTAATTTTGATTTTTTACAAATGTTGTCTGTTTTAAGCAATCAAATATTTTTGTTAATCCAAAACAAACTTCTGAACAACAGATTGCAAATTAATTCGGATTTTTATGATGCACTAAAGAATATTGCCAAAATCATAGAAACTCAATATGAACTGAATTATATTATTCCTCTGATTGGCGAAATGATAGATAAGTTTGTTTCAAACCATCTTATATATATTTTTATAAAATCGGATAATGAATTTAAACTTTTCTGGCCTAACGCCTGCCGTGACAGAAAAATATATGATTTAATATCGACTATGAAGTCCGATTACGTTATATCAGAAGATAGGAAAATAGGGATTTTCCCATTAATCAGCGGCAAAGAAGTTTTGGGATGTGTTGCGGCACACAGTACTATTGATAAACTTTCTTTGAACGATATAGAATACATTTTGCAACTCACAAAGCAGGCATCAATTACAATTGAGCGTGCAAACGTATATGCTGAAGTTCTTAAACACGCAACACTTGATGCCCTGACAGGTTTGAATAATCGAAGACAGTTTGAAATCCGTCTAAAACAGGAATACGCAAGCGCAACCCGTCAAAAACATCCGCTTTGTGCAATAATGACGGATATTGACTTTTTTAAAAGTATTAACGATACGTACGGACACTCAGTAGGTGACAAGGTTTTAAAATCAGTAGCACAAGTTATAAAAGACCGGCTCCGTGAATACGATATCCCATCAAGGTACGGCGGAGAAGAATTTTGTATTCTGCTTCCGCAAACACGTATAGAAGAAGCAAATATTGTTGCCCAAAGATTAAGAGCTGCGGTTGAAAAGAATATTATTGATGAAAATAAAAAAATAAGTGTTACAATAAGTATCGGGCTTGCTCAATTAAAAGAGGGTGATACTGCGGAAGATTTATACAAGCACGCAGATAAAGCTTTGTATGAAGCAAAAGAACGTGGAAGAAACAGGGTAATTGTTTATGAGTAAAAGTTATAAAAAAGTTTGTTATTCTCTTGAAGAAACTGCACAACTTGCCGAAAAATTTGCAAAGGCAGCAAAAGACGGATGTTTTGTAAATCTGTTTGGAGAAATCGGGGCAGGAAAAACCGCATTTGTAAGACTTGTTGCACAAGCTCTTGAAATAAAAGAAAAAGTGACAAGTCCGAGTTTTACGATTCTGAATGAATATCATACGGGTGAAATTCCTATATATCATTTTGATTTATACAGATTAGAAAATGAAGGCGTTAAAACAATTACCGACGAATTGCGCGAGTATTCTACGGGTAAACAACTCACATTTGTAGAATGGGCAGAGTTCTCGCAAAACGAAATTCCGTTTGATAGAATTGAAGTTAATGTTACATACGATGATGAGGATAACAGATGTTTTGAATTCACATCAATCGGTGAAGGTATGGACAAGATTATAGAAGGACTTGAAAAGTGAAGCTTTTAGCATTTGATACATGTTTAGATAAAACCTATATTGTGTTAAGAGAAGATAACAAAATTCTTGCTTCAAAAATTTTGGAATCTGATGAAAAGAATTATCATTCTGCTTATCTAATTTCCACAATTGCAAAGACTCTTAAAGAAAACAATATGAAACCGTCTGATTTAGAAGGTATTGCAATAAATGTCGGGCCGGGCAGTTTTACGGGAATCAGAGCCTGTACAACGGTTGCGCGAGTCATGGCACAGGAATTGGATATAAAAGCTGTCGGAATTCCTTCTTTGGAAATCTTATCAAAAGCCAAAGAAGATGAGTATGTCGTAGCATTAGATGCAAGGAAAAATAAAGCGTATTTGTATGACGGAGAACTCTTAGGTGCAATAGAACTCGAAGAAGTTGATAAAAGAGTAAAGGGTAGAAATATCATAACAGATGATAGATTATTTGAACGATTTCAAGCCATTGGAAATAATGTAATATCATACCAAAAGGCAGGGTTTGATTTAGGTAAAATTCTTTCCGATATTGCGATTGAAAGAATTAAAACAGAAGAATGCGATTGGCGAAAACTTCTTCCTCTATATATTCAACCTCCGCCCGTTACAATGAAAAAATAATAAAAAAGGATTTTTATGAGTACAATATGCAAGAATTGGACACAATGGCTAAAAGAAACGAGGTTTTCGTCTCTGACCGAAGAAATGAAATCACAAACCCTTGATTGGTTAGACTCTGTCGGAACTGCGGTTGTGAATATGGCACAAATTCAACCGAATGATACGGTTCTGGATATCGGATGCGGTACGGGACTCTTGGGGTTCAAAGCTGTTGAAGCACTCGAAAAACTCAACGGGCAAGGAAAAGTTATATTCTCGGATAAGTTTATTGATTGTGTTGAAACCTGCGAAGGGTTTTTAAAAGAAAATCCGTCTAAAGTAAAATGTGAGTTTTTAAACGCATCGTGTGAAGATTTACAACTTCCCGACAATA
>CAMDZX010000021.1 GCA_945910925.1 uncultured bacterium
AGATTCCGTCACGACGGACTTGGAGATATTGGCAGAACTCAACGTCAACAATGGTTTTTGAAAGGCTTATTGGAAAAGATTAAATCTCCGCAAGCCCTGACAAAACTTCCTGATATTTTGAACGTAACAAGAGAAGATGTAAAAACTGATATGTCGGTTTATGAATTATCTCAGTTAGCAAATATTTCAAGAACATTCGATGACGGAGGTGTTCAGATTGCGACATTACCGGGCGCACCAAATCAACATGGATACATAAGTTATTGGATACTTGACCCGGAAAAAGTTCAAGAAACAGTTGACAGATTGATTCATAGAGAAACTGCACCAATTGATGCTGATGCAAAACTTGTGGGTGGAATCATGTACTCTGCGGCAAAAAGAGCTGAGGCTGAGAATGTTAAATCTCAACTGGAGTCGATGGGGTACAGAGTGAATTGTCTGGAAACAGAAAGACTTCCACATTCTCAATTTATCGCTCATAACAATAATGTATCTAACAGTTTTTATGACTATCTTGTAAAACGAATTTCTTCATTAGAAAAAATTCAATACGTATATGACCCTGTCAGAAATTATTGTGTAAACAGTGATTTTACCGTGATTCTTTCAAATTAGAGGAATAGAAATATGTCTATAATAATAATGATATTGCTTTTGAGTTTTCTTGTTCTGATTCATGAATTGGGACATTTTCTTGCGGCAAAAGCATTTGGAATGAAGGTGGATAAATTTGGATTTGGTTTGCCTTTAGGTCCTACTCTTTTTGAAAAAAAAATCGGTGATACCACTTTTTTTATTCATGCATTGTTATTAGGCGGATATGTATCTTTTCCTGATGATGAAAAAGATTGTGTATTGCCGGAGGATTCTCCCGAAAGATTTGAAAATAAACCTGTGTATCAAAGAGCGATTGTTGTTTCCGCAGGTGTAACCGCAAATGTTATTTGCGCATTTTTCCTTGTATTATTTTCGGCTTTAATATGGAAACATTTGCCTTCGGGAACATATAATATAACCATTGAAAAAATAATTGCTTCGCCTGAGGCTTCGGTTTGGAACTCAGGTTTACAAGTCGGAGATAGGATTGTATCTTTAAACGGTACAAAGATTGATAACAGTTATACTCTGTTAAATATGGTTCAATTGAGCAAGACTTGTGACGGGCTTGTCGATATGAACATTGTTGACAAAAATTTCAAAAAGATTAAGAACTTAAATCCTGCGTTGGGCAAAGATGAAATTATTCCCGAAGATGTAGCGGTAAGGCTTCCTGTTGATTATGAGCAAGAGGCTGCAATTTCTTTTGATAAGAAAACCGCAAGCGGAATAACAAAATACAAAGATAATCAGGTTAAACTTTCTAACGATATTATAGCTTTAAGAGATACCCTTTCAGAAACCTTTAATAAGAGATATTACGTATCTGACGGAAAACATACATTAGGAGATTTATCGCTTGCGATTTCCGATAATAAACATCCGCTTAACCTTGTTGTAGAACGAAATGGAAAGTATATAGCACTAAAAACAATGTATCCGACAACAAAAGGTGCTATTGGTGTACAGTTGAGTTCTAAAGAAGTCTTGCGTCCTACAAAATCTTTTGTCGACGCATTTTCGGCTAGTGCAAAATATCTTTATCAAAATACCTACATGATGCTTGCGGGTTTAGAGCAAGTATTTACGGGTAAAGTTCCGCTTCAGGACTTGCACGGAATTGTAGCTATTACAAAAGTCGGCGGTGATATTATTGATAATAACGGATTGTTCTACGGACTGTTGCTGACAGCTATTATATCAATGGATTTGGCAATTGTAAACTTTTTACCAATACCGGCACTTGACGGCGGGCAGTTATTATTCCTTATTTTTGAAAAGGCAATGGGCAGAAAGGTAGGGAAAAAGGTAATGGAGTGGCTTGCTACTGTCAGTTTCTTTTTGCTTATTGTGTTAATGTTGGTTGTAATAGTTAATGACGTATGGGCAATTGTCACCCATAAACTGGGTTAAGGGGTTTAGACTTAGGAAAAATTAACAAACACTCGACAATAGAGTTTGTTTTAGTTATTATACATTTACATATGCTGAAATATAGTTAAAGGAGAATTAAAGAAATGCAAGTTATATTGAAAAAAGATGTTCAAAACCTTGGTGAAGCAGGTGACGTAGTAAACGTAAAAGACGGTTATGCAAGAAACTTCTTGTTCCCGAAAAATGTTGCAGAATTAGCAACTGCAGGTGCTTTAGAAAACAGAGAAAAGAACCTTGCAAGAATCAAAGCTAAACAAGAAAAACTTCATCAAGAAGCTTTAGAAAAGGCTAAAAAGATTGAAGAAATCGGAACTTTGGAATTATCTGCAAAAGCAGGCGAAAGCGGTAAGTTATTTGGTACAATTACTACTAAGAAATTATGTGAAGAATTAAAAGCTAAAGCTGACTTAGAAGTTGATAAGAAAACAGTTTCTCTTAACCACCCTATCAACAAAGTTGGTGAATATACAATGTTAATCAAATTAACTTCTAAAGTTAAGACTGAATTAAAAATCGTTGTTACAGCTTCTGAAATCGTAAAAGAATCTATCGAAGAAGAAGTTGTAGAAGAAACAGTTGCTGAATAATTCAAATTCAGATATATACAAAAAGAGGATGACTAAAAGTCACCCTCTTTTTATTTTATAATTTTATAATATTTATTTTTTATAAAATTATATCTTTCAATGTATATAATTTTTCAAAATTACCCGTTGTTACAACTTCTTTTGTAATTGTTTCATATATTTGTTTTATACCGTCTTCATTCGGGGTTTTAAGTTGTGCGGGGAGTTTTATATCGTCCGATGTTTTAGAGTTTACAAACCCTTCATTTAATTTTGCAAACTCTTTATAAATTTCAAGGATATCCTGTTTTTCTTTTGGAAATTCATAATTCATATTCAGATAGTATTTGGTATCCTTGCCCAGATATTTTACAAATTCTGAAATGTAATTGATTTCTTCCAGTTCAATTTCTTCTTTATATTCAAGTCCTAAGCAGTTGTTACCCGTAATCTCACATCCTTTTTGCGAAGAAACATAAGTTGCCCACAATAAACAACCGAGATAAAATGCGACATTTTGTTCTATCAATGCAAGTATTTGCGGATAATAGGTTTTAAACTTAAATCTTTTCTGCCCGAGGTTTTTAAATTTATTAATATCGGCATACATATATTCTATATTACTGATAAAACTTGTTAAATACGGTGCATAACCCGGGTCAAAAGCAACTGTTTTAGCCATTTTTAATTCTCCTGATAATTTCATTAGTAAATTCCGAACATTTTGCCGTTCCTCCTAAATCTGCTGTTTTTATACCTGCTTCAAGCGTTTCATAAAGTGCGTTAGAAATTCTATCCGCACAATTTTTTTGTCCGATAAATTTTAACATCTCAACCGCAGATAGAAGAAGTGCCGTAGGGTTTGCTTTATCCTGACCTTTGATATCGGGTGCCGATCCATGAACCGCTTCAAAAACGGATGCCTTTTCGCCTATGTTTGCACTTTGAGCAATTCCAAGTCCTCCGATAAGTCCTGCCGTTAAGTCAGAAACTATATCTCCATATAGGTTTGGTAAAAGTAATACATCAAACTGTTCAGGTCTTTGTACAAGCTGCATACAACAGTTATCAACAAGGATTTCTCTAAAATTGATTTGAGGATATTTTTCTGCGACGTTTCTTGCACATTCCAAAAATAATCCGTCTGAGAGCTTGCAAATATTAGCTTTTGTAACAACACAAACTTCTTTTCTGTTATTCTTTACTGCATAATCAAATGCAAATTTCGCGATTCTTTCTGATGCTTTTCGTGTAATTATTTTAATACTGTGTGCGGTATCATCATCAATCTTTTCTTCAATACCTGCATACAAATCTTCTGTATTTTCTCTAACAACAACAATATCTACATTGTCAAATCTTGTTTTAACAGTCGGTATATTTTTGCAAGGTCTTAGGTTAGCATACAAATCAAGTTCTTTTCGTAATTGAACGTTAACCGAACGAAACCCTTTCCCGATAGGAGTCGTAATCGGTGCTTTCAGCGCAACTTTGTTTTTTAAAATTGAATCAATAACCCTTTGCGGAAGCGGAGTTCCTTCTGCCTCAACAACATCAGCACCCGCAGTTTGAACATCCCATTCTATATCTCCGCCTGCTGAGTTAATAATTTTAACAACCGCATCAGATATTTCCGGCCCTATTCCATCACCTTTAATCAATGTTACTTGTGTCATAATTAAATCCTCATCTATGGTTTTATGTTATCACAAATAAAGTTGCGCCGTATTAACTAATTTGTTATTATATTTGTATGCCGGAAACGATACAAGAATTACAGCAAATATTGAGAGATGACCCATATAATTTTCAGGCGAGAAGGTCTTTGTCTATCGCACTTCTTGATGCAGGGTTTAATGAAGAAGCTAAAAAAAATCTTTTATATCTTGTCAGAACTTTTCCAGATAATGCGGAATTGTTGTATAATCTTGGGATTGCTTACGAAAAACTTAAACAATATGAGAAAGCTGAAAACGCTTATATCAGAGCAATAGAACTTTCTCCCGAAACGGATTTTTTTTACAATCTCGGGATTACTTTTATGGAAGAAGAAAAATATGATATGGCAATTCCCGTATTTGAAAAAGTAATAGAGGTAGAACCTGATGATTCAAATACAATGTTTAATCTGGGATTATGCTATTTTAAGACAAAAACTCCCGATATGGCACTTGAGTATTTTCAAAAAACAGTAGAATTAAACGATTCTGATATATATGCGCACTTTTATATGGGCAATTTATTCAAAGAGGAAGGTCTGTTAGATTTAGCCATAGAAAAATTTAATAAAGTTTTAACTCTTTCTCCTGATTACAGTTGGGCATATTTTAATCTGGGTTCAATTGCATATGAAACAGGAGATACGGAAAATGCCGTATTTTATTTAAAAAACACCATAAAATACAATCCGCATGATATCGAAGCGTATAAAATCTTGAATAAAATATACATAAAGCAGGAACGTTATTTAGAGGCTCAGGATTTGATAAAAGAGGCTCTGGAAAGTATGCCTTTGAACGGAGATTTGTATTATAATTACGCTCAAATCTTTAAATGTCAGGGAGATATGGAAAAATATTATAATGCGCTAAAAGTTGCAGTTACGAATAATGCAACTCTCACATATCCGTTTGAATCGGTACAAAAAGAATTAAAAAAAGTCGGCGAATATATAAGAGAAAATGAAGGCGGGAAAGAATGACATTGTGTGTTTTTCAGGGAACGTTTAACCCTATTCACAAAGTACATTTGAAGGTCGCAGAATACGCACTTGAGCATTACAGATTTGATAAGATTCTTTTTATTCCGGCGTATATTCCTCCGCATAAAGATGTTGAATCTGAGCTTGCGCAACACCGTTTAAATATGGTCAAACTGGCGATAGAGAATAACAAACATTTTGAAGTAAGTGATATTGAATACCGCAGAAATGGCAATTCTTATACATATTTGACGATTTTAGAATTAAGAAAAATATATGGTGAAGATAAAATTAATTTTTTAATCGGTACGGATGCATTTGAAAAAATAGAAACATGGTACGAAACAGATAAGCTAAAAGAACTATTACATTTCATAGTTTTTCCTCGTTGTGATAAGTTTGAAAAAAACGATTTTGAATATTTGAGATTAAAAGGTTATGATTTTGAATTTGCATCAATGGATTATATTGATGTATCATCAACAGAAGTAAGAGATAATTTAAATAACGGAAAAGGGATAAATAATCTTGAAATCCCGAAAGTTGCGGAGTACATAAAAGAACATGGATTATATAAAATGGCTTAAAGAAAATTTGGATGAAGAACGTTTTGAACACTCGCTTGGAGTTGCGGAAAAGTCTGTTGAGCTGGCTGAAAAGTTCGGATTAGATAAAGAAAAAGCATATCTTGCAGGACTTGTTCATGATTGTGCAAAGTGTTTATCTAAGGAAAAATTGTTGGAAATAATTAATAATAATATGTCAGTAGAACAGTGTGAACTTATAAATCCAAAAACATTCCATGCGCCTGCAGGTGCATATGTAGCAAAAAATGTTTTAAAAATTGATGATGAAGAAATTCTATCAGCAATAAGATGGCATACTATCGGATATACTGAAATGACCGATTTTGAAAAAATTATTTTTATTGCAGATAAAATTGAACACAGAACCAGACCAAGCATTATGATTGATTATATTGAACCGCTTTTAAATGAAGAAAACGGGTTGAATAAGGCGCTTCTGGCATGTTACAAGCTTACAATAAAGAGTCTTGTTGATAGAAATTTAAAGATTTGTGTAAATACAATTGATTTATATAACAGGCTGTTAAATGATTAAAGATGTTGTTTTAATTGGTTTAGGCGGAGTAGGGGCAGTTTATGCTTCTAAGATTCCCAATATAAAAATACTGGTAGACGATGCAAGATTAAAAAAATATACAGAAAATCCGATAACCGTTAACGGTAAAAAATATAATTTCAATTATATTACTAAAATTGATAAGGCTGATTTGATAATTATTTCCGCAAAGTTTTACGGACTTCAGGATATATTAAACAATTTATCCGTTACTCCAAACACAATTATAATATCCTTGATGAACGGGATATCAAGTGAAGATATTATTTCTGCAAGATTCCCGCAAGCGATTGTTGTTCCTTCATATCTGATATGTAACAGTATAATTAGAAACGGTAATTCCGTTACACACGATGACATAAATAAAATTGTAATGGCGCCAAATAAAGAGTTAGAGGAGTTTTTTACTTCTTGTAATATAAATTATGAGATTGCAGAGGATATAAAATCTTCTATGTGGCAAAAATTTATGCTTAATATTGCAGCAAACCAACTGAGTGCAGTTACAAGAATGACCTTTGGAGAGATGAATTCTTTACCGTACATAGATTCATTATTACGTAATATACTTAAAGAAGTTATCGAAATTGCAAATGCAGAAGGTATAAAAAATCCTGAAGTTCTTGCCGAAAATGCTATTAATACCTTCAAAAATATGGCGCCATACGGTAAAACCTCAATGCTGCAAGATATCGAAAACGGATGTAAGACAGAGCTTGACGCATTTGCACTAACATTAATTAATTTAGGCAAAAAACATCGCATTCCAACGCCTTACAGCAACGTATTTCAATATTTAATCGCAAGAAAATAATTATCTGTTATTCATCACAAGAATATATTCTGTTTGATAAAATTGCAACCATTGTCCAAAATATTATTTGGATTTGCGGTCTAAAAAATACGGTATCAACCATTCCGTGAATCATAACTCCGCATATAGAAAGAAATGCAACCGATACCCAAATAACAGATTTTGTATCATTTGAACGATAAATATACTTTGCACCATCTATAATGAGAGTAAATAAAAATCCTAAAAATGCTAAGAGCGCAAATATTCCGCTTTCAACTGCGGTTTCCAAATAAATATTATACGCACTAAGAGCATCAAATCCTGTTTTCATGTATAAGCCGTATATTTCTCTAAAGTTTTGGTTTCCCATACCTATTCCAATCGACCAATTATCTTTAAACATTTGTACGGATGCTTGATAAACATTGAACCTGAAAGAATTTGAACTGTCGGAACGCATGGCAAATATTGAGAATACTCTTGCTCTTAATGAAGATATTCCTATAATTGCTGCAATACAACATGCTACAATACTTGATACAATGCTCAAGTATATTTTTTTATACTCTGCCCAAAAATATTTTAAACTGATAATAAATATTAATGATGAAATCAAAAATAAAGCTATGTAAGCACCTCTGCAACCTGTTAAAAATAAGGCTATTGATGAAATAAGCGAGCATAACAAAAATATCAATCCTCTTTTATAATTCCGTTGATATAAATTGTATGCGCACAACCCAAACACGGAAGATAATCCTGCAACAAGATAACCGCCCAATAAATTAGGGTTTAACGGTTGAAGTGTACCATAAACTCTTGTCATAACTTCTTCCGGATTCAAGCGTGAAGTATCTTGCCATCCTGAGATTTCACCAACCTGTATAAAATTTTGGCTTATTGCAATAACAGATTCAAATGTTACACATCCCGCTATACATAACAATATAGGTATTATATGATGCCTGTTTGATTTTAAATGGTGTACTACTGATAAATAATAACTCAGATAAATAAATGTTTTAAAAAAACCTTTCAAGCTAAGGCTTAAAAGTGTAGAACCTGCTACACTAACAACTGAAAGCATAAAAAATATCAACAAAAATATTTCAAACTTTTCGCATTTAAATTTTTCATCAGGCTTGGTCAAAACTTTTATAACTGTCAAAATAAACGTTATACAACACAAATATCCTACAAAATCAGAAGATAAAAATGTTGATAAAATGAATGTCAACAGAATGGATAAATAAATAAACTTATCCAAACTTTGCAAAATTACGCTTGAGTCATAAAACCCGCTTAACGGTTTATGAATAACATCTAAAAGTCTGTTTAGAAACATATTATTCCTCTATTTTGATATCCGAAACAATACCTGACAATTTATAGGTTTTACCTTCAAGCGTGATTGGCAAACCTATCTTAACCTTATTCCCACCTACAACTGCGCCGTCTTTGGTGATTTTTGCAGTATCCGTAACCGTTACTGTTATATCGTACGTATTTGGTTGGGTTGCATCGGGTACGAATTTATAACCTGATTTTGAAGCTGAAGAAACAGTAACCAATTTAGGTGTAGAAACAACGTCCAAAACCTCTAAATCAGAATATGGGACATTACGAATACTTATAAATGTAGTATCTTGTTTTTTTATAGGGATTTCTTTATTAGAAAGAGTAACGCCTTTTAAGTAAACCTTAAAATCAATTTTGGAAGTTGCTTCAATTTGTTTAGAGGCTGTTTCTCTATAATGTTTTATAGTCAAAACTCCCACGCATAACGCCAATAATATCCCTAAAATAATTATTATATCAACGAATTTGTTATATTTCATAAATCTCTCCTAAATCTTATTCATTCTTTGTTCAATTACTTCTTTAATTGCATCAATTGTTGTAGTAGCACAACCAAATTGCTTAACAACTATACTTGCCGCAATATTCCCAATAATCGCAGCATAAACAGGACTTGCACCGCACGCAATCGCAAGAGTATATAAAGCAGTAACAGTATCTCCCGCACCCGTTACATCAAAAACCTCAGCCTTATTAAATACAGGTATTTTTGTAAATTTATCATTTTTTTCAAAAACTGCCATACCTTCAGAACCACATGTTACAAGTACAAATTCGGCATTTGTATCTTTCAGTAGCTTTTGACCGGCTCTTTTTAAATCTTCAGAATTTTTAATATCAAATCCGACATATTTTTGTGTATCGGGAAGATTTGGGGTCATGGAAGTTACATATTGATACTTATCTAAATCTTTTTGAGCATCAACAACAACAACTTTGTTATATTTTTTACAAAGCTCAATTGATTTTTCTATAACTCTATCAGTTAAAGTTCCAATATGATAATTTGAAAGAATAACCGCATCATGTTCAGGTATTGCCTTTGCAAGATTTTCAATAATTTTATCTTCGGTTTCTTTTGAAAGCGGAGAATCTGTTTGTCTGTCTATTCTAACAATTTGTTGTGTAATAGACTGAAAACAAGAGCCGGATATTCTTGTTTTGGTGACAGTTTTTCTCTCCTTATCTTTCACCAAATATTCGCAGTTAACATTCGCATCTTCAAAAGCGGCAATCAAGTCCTCTGCCTGATAATCTTCGCCAATAATACCTAAAACACTAATTTTACCGCAGTTTATTGCAGAAACATTGTGCGCAGCGTTTGATGCTGCACCTAAGATGTGTTTAGTAAGTGTGTGTTTTAAAATCAAAACAGGAGCTTCTCTGGAAATTCTCTCAGTATCACCATATACCATCTCATCCAGAGCTAAATCCCCAACAACCAAAACTTTGGGATTCTTTAATTTTTCTACAAACTCCAAAAGCTCTTTTTTATCTATCTTCATTTTCCCTCTACTCATTGAATATTTTAACAATACATTGTATAATTCATATTATAATACAAAAAGAGTGAGTTGGAACTTTGGATAACGAAAAAGAAAACCCTAATAATGCAGAACAATCAATAGTAAGTGAAACGGATTCAATTGATGTTAATAATCTTTTGACATTGACTGATTCGGATATTACGCCTGATTTGCTAAAACAGCTTGAAATGAAGGCTCAGGAAGAACAGGCAAAACTTGATGAAGTTGATGTTAGAGAAGAAAAACAAGAATCTAAGACAGAAAATCAAGAAAGTATTGATATACCAACCGGATTGCCGGAAGAAGACGGAGCTATAAGTATAACAGGCGAAATTACAGAAAAACCAATACCTCAGGAAGAAGAACATAAAAAAGAGGAACAAATGGATCCGCTTGAAGAAGCCCGAATGAATGCTGCTTATAAGAAGTATGTAATATACATAGATAGAGGAAATGAAAAATTTATAGATTCACTGTCGCTGGACGAAAGAAAAACATTAATTAACACAGTCTTGCACGAGCAAAATGAACTAAGCGAAGCCCAACGAGCAGAACAAAAAAGAGCAGAAATGATAACAAAAATTTTCATTGCAATTATTACTTTTATAATTGCTGTACCGATTATATATTTCATTTTTAATGTATCATTGGAAGCAACAATACAAAACTATAGACATTCTAAATCAAATTTTGAAGTTCTTTATAAAGAAACAGGAAAAATAAAGGTCAGAAGATAACTAGCTGATTAAATTAGCTTTAAGTCCATCTTTTGGTGCTGTTAATTTAGCAATTTGTTGTTGCTCAAGTAACATCTTCTTCATTTGGAAGTCTTTTTCGGTTGTGTGTTTAGTGATTAATTTACCGGTAGATTTACCAAGACCAAAACCAATACAAGATGCCGCAACAAAAGCAAGACCTTTTAAAATAGCTGTATATTTATTGTTAGGTAATTTGCTTAATAGTCCTGTAGATTTTAGACCATTAACGAGCCATTTTGCAACGCCGTTGTAAATTGTGTTATTAACAGGAGCAAGTTTCAGCGCACTTTTTGCTACACCTTCAAATGCGAACATGCCGAGCATTGCTCCACCTTCTTGAATTAATGCTGATTTTTTATCTTTTGCTGAGAATGCTCTATCTAAACTTGCTAAACACAAAACAGGATTAACAGCTTTTGATGCTAAATTAACACCTTTTCCTGTCCATTCAAGAAGTTTGCTTGCTTTTTCAGATGCTTTTAGTGTATCAGTAAGAGCATTAACGTATTGTGCACCTTTTTCGGTACCTTTAGCAGCTGTAACCAAATCGTTAGAAGCACCTGCAACTTGAAAAATCGAAACAGCTTGGCGTTCTTTACAATCTGCCCTCATAGCATTATGAGCTTTATCATTATTTGTAAATGAGAACCACATTCTCCTTACTGCGTTTGCTATTGCTTCTGACATTTACACCTACTAAAATAAACTAACACACATGTATATAAAGTTATTTTTTGCTATTTTTTTGCCAAATTTTGAAAAATTGTTACAAAAATTTACATATTTTGCCGTAATTGATATAAATACCAAACCTTGATTATATAACATGTTTTTCTTGGTTTTGAAAACTAATTCTTTAAGATTACTGTTTTAGCAAATAAATAACTCCTTAGAATGATACAATACGCATCAAAAATTGTTAAACTAAAAAGGTAAGTCGGTTGCCGCCGGGTACTTTCTGGATTGAAACAAAATTTTACTTTGAGACTTGAGGAGTGACTGGCTTACATCTTTTAGATAACAAGTTTAATTTTTATATTGATAGTATTACTAAGCCTAGGATGGCTTTTTTTTTGCGTTGAATTGTGAATAATCTTCACAAAATTGCCAGCCTTTTTATTTGGGGTATAATTTTTGGTATGAAAAGAAGAATTAGTATTATCGGCTCTACCGGCTCTATAGGAACACAAGCTTTAGAAGTTATAGAAAAGTTGCAGGACAAATTCGAAATTGTTGCTCTTGCTGCAGGTTCAAATATTGATAAAATAAACGAACAAATTGCTAAATTTAATCCAAAATATGTTTCCGTATCGGCATCTGCCGATAAAATAGTCGGTTGCGACAGGGTATTAACAGGAGCAGCGGGTTTAGAGGAAATATGCTCAGACAAACAAAATGATATTATTCTGATGGCATGTTCGGGTAAGATAGGGCTAAAACCGACACTAACTGCAATAAAAAACGGGATAAATATTGCTCTTGCCAACAAAGAAACTCTTGTTATGGCGGGCGATATAGTAATGAACCTTGCAAAAAAAAATGGTATATCTATCATTCCCGTAGATAGTGAACATTGTGCAATACACCAATGTATAAAAGACATCTCTCAGGTATCAAAACTTATTATTACCGCATCAGGCGGGCCTTTTCTCCATAAATCAACAGATGATATGAAAAATGCCACCGTCGATGAAGCTCTTGCTCATCCGAGATGGAATATGGGACGTAAAATCACGGTAGATAGTGCAACATTAATGAACAAGGGTCTTGAAATAATTGAAGCACACCACTTATTTGGCATGGATTATGATAATATTGACGTTGTTATCCATCCTCAAAGTATTGTTCATTCCGCAATAGAATACGTTGACGGAAGTGTTATTGCACAAATCGGTTTGCCTAGTATGCATATCCCAATACAGTATGCAATATGTTATCCTGACAGATTTGAAGGTATAAAATCAAAATCGTTTAGTTTCGCAGATATTGCACGTCTTGATTTTGAAAAACCTGATTATGACAAGTTCAAATTTTTAAATCTTGCGTATTTAGCAGGACGCACAGGGGGCTCCGCAACGGTTGTGTTAAATGCTGCGGATGAAGAAGCCGTTTTTGCATTTTTAAAAGGACATATCAAACTTTACGATATTTATCAATTAACTGAAGATATTTATAACTCGTATGAAGTTGTAAAAAATCCTTCTGTTGATGAGATTTTTGAAATTGATAAAGAAGTAAGAATCAAAACAAACGAACTAATATCAAGGAGATACGGGTGTTTGAGTATATAAAAGGTGTGCTTGAAGATAAAATAACAGGGCAGTGCGGGTTCTACCTGATTGTAGAGGTCAACGGTATTGCTTATCGACTTGAAGTTCCTGAAATTGATTACAACAATTCTCCTGAAGTATCTTCTGAAATAAAGGTTTATACTTCTTTGATTCATAAAGAGGATTCAATGTTCCTTTGCGGTTTCTTACAAAAAGAAACTCGGGATATTTTCAAGATTTTAACGTCCGTATCGGGGGTCGGCACAAAAATGGCACTGGCACTATTAGGACGTTTTGATGCTTGTGACCTTATTTCAATTGTAATAAATGAGGACTACAAGGAACTGACATTAGCAAAAGGGGTAGGAACAAAGCTTGCGCAGAAGATTATTCTTGAGCTCAGGGATAAATTAATAAAGGCGAATATTGCGCCTGTTAAGCCTGATGACCCGTTAATCGAAACGCAGGCGTCGAAAGATACGTTCTCGGTATTACAATCACTCGGATATGAGTACGACGAGATAAAATCATCAATAACAGTGGTATCGTCAAGACTCTCTAATCCAAATGATTCTGAAGAACTCTTGAGGGAATGTTTAAAACATTTATCGATGTAAAGATTTTTTAACAACATCTGTTTTGTTAGCAAAAAAAATAATTTAGAACTTTTAAATAAACAGGTGTAAGGTATGAATATCAATAACTATAATTTCTCTAACAATGTTAAATATAGAAGTTTTCAAAGTAAAACTTTAGTAAGTTTTCAGGCGCAAAATAGTAAAAAAGATGTTTCACAAAATCAACAAAGCAGGTCTAATAATCAACCGGTAAAACTTAGTATCGGATATATCAACGATTTTCACGGTCAATTGACAAAAATGGAAAGAACAATTTTGCCGTTAAAAAATACTGATATAAGAGTTACCGGTGGAGACACAATGTTAGGTGATGAAAGAAATATTCCTTTAAATAAAGGTGTAGTAAAATTTTTAAACATGGCAGATTACGAAGCCTCTCCTATCGGAAACCATGAACTTGATATGGATCAGAAAACATTTATGGAGCTGACAAAGGATTTAAAAACAAAATTTGTTGATGCAAATTACAGACAAGTTATTACAGATAAAAAAGAAGCAGAGAAGTTATATAACCAAACTAATAAAGCACCTATAAATGACAGATTTATAAACTCTTACGTAAAAGAAATAAACGGTCAAAAGTATGGTTTAATTGGGGTTTCTCCTGTTGATATAAATGATAGATATACTCATCCTGATTATTACAATGATTGTATTGTGGATTCTATGGAGGATACAATAAAGGATGTACAAACGGAAGTTGATTTGCTGAATAAGCAGGGTGTAAATAAAATAATTCTTCTTTCGCATTTAGGGTATAAATTAGATAAACAAATGGCAAAAGAAACGTCAGGAATTGATGTTATCATAGGTGGTCATTCTCATAACCTGATAAAAGATGTTAAAAACGGAGAAAATCTTTTGTATTCCAAATCAAACGAGCCTGTTGTAATCACCAATGCAGGTAAAGATGGTGAATATTTTGGAATGTTGAATGTTGAGTTTGATAACAATGGGGTTTTAACCTCTGTTCAAAACAATGTAATACCAACGGCAAAATACGGGCGTAATCTTATTTATACAGAAGTTCTGGAACAGGAAATGGGTAATAATGAAACGGTCGGATATATAAAATCTGCATTACCTCAGCCTAAAAACAGGTTGATTGAAGAAAATCCGCAGGCGAATTTTGTTGCAGATGCAATGAAAAATGAATTAGGTGTTGAAGTTGCATTTTTAAATTCCGCCAACTTACGTTCATCATTTGAACCGGGTTCTTTTACAAAGCTTGATGCGAAAATGATTTCACCGTTTAACAATCAAATGGTTATTGCAAATGTAACTGAAAAAGATTTGGTTGATGCTTTTAAATTCACAGCAAAAACACTTGTAAACACAAGACCGGGATTGTTTGCAGTCTCAGGTCTAAAATATTCCGTAAGAAAATCTGACGGAGAACTGTTATCAATGTCCAGAGTCGATGATAACGGTAAAGAAACACCTATTGATATAAAGAATCCAAGTCCGACAAAAACATATAGAGTTGCAGCTGATTCGTTTGTTATGAGAGGCGGGGATAAGGTATCTTCTCTTAACTATGTAGGACGCGAAGAAAAAGTATTTGAATTTGATAAAGATAAATTGATTTGTGATTATATAAAACGACAAAATAAACCGATTGAAGTTAATCAATCTGGTAGAGTCAATGTTATTGATGAATAAAGATTAATATTGTGGGAAATTATATTTTGAGTAATCAGTTAAGTTTGGTTACTCTTTTTTTTGAGTTACTTTACAAGGTGATAAATTTAATGTATAATGAGAGGGAAGTTTCAAAAGGAACGGCGTTGCCCGTTCCTTTTTTCAATAGGAGCAGGATTATGAAGCAGGATTTAAACAGGCACGAAATTCTTGAAAAAATAACACCGCTTATTGAGAATACCACTATGCGGTATGATTTAATCCCAATTGAAATTGATTTTGCAAAAGAAAATCATCGTTGGTTTTTAAGAATTTATCTCTATTCTCACAGTCGACCGATAACTCTGGATGATTGTGAGAAAGTTACAAGAAGTCTTAACGACTTTTTAGACGAAATAATTCCTGTAAAATATTATCTTGAGGTTTCTTCTCCGGGACTTGAGAGAAAATTCAAATCCGACAAAGAGTTTGAAATATTTAAAAATAAGCGTATCAGTTTAAAACTAAAACAACCATTGGAGGGTGAAACAGAAAGGATTTTTAAAGGTGAAATTCTTGATTGGAGTGAAAGTGAAGGGCTTACATTTTTTAGATTTGATGACGGTCAAGAGTTTTTAATACCGAAAGCCAATATCCAATCGGCAAAATTATACGTAGATTAATTAATATAAGGAAAGGACATATAGTATGATTAAAATCGGAACAGCGTTATTTGAAGCTTGTGAGGAGCTTGAAAGAGAACGTGGAATTGCTAAGGACGTAATCATCGCATCATTGGAAGATGCTATGGTTGCAGCATACAAAAGACATTTAAGAATTAAAGAAGCAACTAATATTGAATCTATCCTTGACGAACAATCAGGAGAAATCGGTGTATTCAGAACAAAAGTTGTTGTAAATGACGTCGAAGACCCTGATACAGAGATTTCTTTGGAAGATGCTAAAGAAATTGATGAAGAAGTTGAAGTAGATGACGAAGTAAAAATCGAAGTTACACCTGAACAATTCGGACGTATTGCTGCTCAAACCGCAAAACAAGTAATCACTCAAAGAATAAGAGATGCTGAAAGAAATAATATTCTTAATGAATTCCTTGATAAGAAAGGTACTCTTACAACAGGTATTATTCAAAGGGTTGAAAATCGCAACGTAATTGTTAATATCGGTAAAACTGATGCGATTATGCCTCAGAGAGAACAAATTCCGGGTGAATACTACAAACCGGGTAACAGAATCAGAGTTTTTGTTCTTAACGTAAAGGAAACAAACAGACTTCCGCAAGTAATTGTTTCTCACGCACATGCTGAAATAGTCCGAGAATTGTTTGAACTTGAAGTTCCTGAAATTGAAGACGGAATTGTCGAAATAAAATCAATTGCACGTGAAGCAGGGTTCAGAACAAAACTTGCAGTGTGGTCAAATGACCCTGAAGTAGATAGCGTAGGCGCTTGTATAGGGCCAAGAGGTTCAAGAATTCAAACTATTGTAAGTGAATTAAAGAACGAAAAAATTGATATCGTAAGATGGTCGGAAGACCCTGTTGAATATATTGTAAACGCAATATCTCCTGCAAGAGTTGTCTCTGTTGATATTATGGCTGATGATGAAGAATCAAAAGAAGCTATGGTAGTAGTTCCTGATGACCAACTTTCTCTTGCAATAGGACGTGACGGTCAAAACGTAAGACTTGCTCACAAGCTTACACATTGGAAAATAGATATCAAGAGTGTTTCTCAAATGGAGCAAGTTGAAGCTGAAAATATTCAAAACTATCAAGAAGAACTTCCTCAAGAAGATTATGAAGAAGAAATTGATAATTCTGAAATTCAAGAAGAAATTGAAGAAGAAATGAATCAACAAGCTGTTGATGATGAAGATTTCGTTCAAGAAGAACTTGCTGAATCAGGAGAAGAAGAATAATCGGATAAAGAATAAGGCGGAAAATTTTCCGCCTTATTTTTACCCCACAGAGGTATTTTATGATAAAGAATATTGTAACTGCTATCTTTATATTTTTATTGACTTTACCGACATTTGCGTCAGAATGGGTAAATATAGGGCAGGATTTGTTTCTGGATAAGTCTTCCGTTCGTTATATCCCAAAACACAGAACTTACAAAGCATGGGTTAAAGAAGTAAAACCAAAAGAAATTGTACTTTCCTTTAACGAATATAACTTAAAGACTTATGAATGGCGTAATTTAGACACAGTTACTATGAATTTACAAAACAATGTTACAAAAAGAGAGTTTAATAACAACGTAGGGCTAAATTGGTTAAATATAGTTCCTGACACAAATTCATCACTTGAATTTTATGCAATAAAAAAACAAGTCCAACGTGACCCGAAACTTTTAGAAGATGAGTTACATATTGATTAAATTGTGTAATTCATTGATTACGAAATTCAAAGCTCCACGATTTTGTTCAAAGACTAATTTACAATCATCGCAAGCTTTTTGATAATATACAGAATCCGACAAGAGCTTTCTCATTTGATTGACGAGTTCTTCTTCGTTATTCACAACAACGCCTGCATCCGTTCGTGTAATTATTGCATATATATCTTTAAAGTTATGAGTACTTGGTCCCGATATAACAGGTTTATTAAAAATATTTGCTTCAAGAGGATTATGTCCGCCTGTTTTATTAAAACTCCCGCCAATAAAAGCAAACTCACATATAGAATACATTTTGCCAAGTTCACCCATAGTGTCCAACAAAATTATATCTTTGTTTGTGAAATTATCATCAAGCGAGCGACGTCCGACCTTCAAACCCGTTTTTTGACACAATTCATATACGGCATCATTTCTTTCAGGATGTCTTGGCGCTATAAGTAATTTTGTATGTTCATTTTTAACCTTTTGAAACGCTGAAAGGATTATTTCGTCCTCCCCCGAATGCGTGCTGCCGGCGATGATAATTTTATCGCCATCTGTCTTAACTATAGGACTAAAGCCTTCAATATTTACATCTATGTCAAATTTAAGGTTTCCCATGACTTTTGTTGTATTAGGATTTGCCCCAATAGAAATCAGTTTATTATTGTCAGAGTCACTCTGTGTAAGAATTTTAGTGTATTTTTTTAAGACAGGTGCAAAGAAAAATGCCAGCTTTTTATAACTACCATAAGTTCTGTCCGACATTCTACCGTTAACTATATAAAGAGGAATGTTTCGCTTTTTCATAACGTATGCAAAATTAGGCCACAACTCTGTTTCTGCAATAATAATAACCGCAGGATTTACTTTGTTAATAAATTTGTTTATGCAAAAAGAAAAATCAAACGGGAAATAAGTAATAAAATCCGCAATATCACCGAGTTTTTGTTTTGCGGTTTCTTGCCCTGTTTTTGTTCCTGTTGTAACTACAAGATTATAGTTAGGAAATTCTTCTTTCGTCTTTTTTATAAGCTTTTGTAAGGCCAAAACTTCACCCACAGAAAC
>CAMDZX010000022.1 GCA_945910925.1 uncultured bacterium
CCTTAACCGGCCCGACATCATCCACAATACAACAAGACAAACTGTATGTAATATATTCAGCGATATATTTTGCCTCATCAACATCAGTATTAGGTAGTATTATGGCAATTTCGTCACCACCGTACCTTCCTGCCATATCCGATTTTCTGATATTATTCTTAACCTTATCCGCAACCAGCTTGATGACCTCATCACCCTTTGCGTGTCCGAGTTCTCTGTTAATTTTGGAAATGTTATTTACATCAAGCATAACAATTGACAGGTCTTGTCCTGATGTTTCCGCATCTGCCAAAGATTTAGAAAGACACTCTTGAAACCCTCTGTGATTATATAATTGTGTAAGTAAATCAGTATTAACGTGTTCATTGGCTGTTTCTATCAAATTAAAATTATCAATAACCATTGCCGCATAATTTGCAATAAATGCACACAATCTTTTTTGAGATTCATCCAAAATATCTGCCACAATCATCACACCAATACATTTGTTCACAGAAATCATTGGAAAAATCATTGCCGCGTGATTATGGAAATAAGCCAAATTCAGATAATCAACATTATCTTTTACTATTGAAGATTTTGTTAAAAATGCTTTTATTACAGGATTTGAAGTGTCAGATTTAAACACTTTGGATGCAAAAATATTGTCGGATTTATCAATTAATTTGAGGTTTATACACTGTGACATTTCATTGTATAATCCGTACGCAGTGAAAGAACACCCCAAACAATTCGTCAATACTCTGTGCAGGCGCAAATAAAACTCTGCCGCATCTTTAACGGGCATAACAGATAAAACGGAATCTACGACTTGTTTATAAATAAAAGAACCATCTTCGTTCTTTGAACGATTTGACAAGTGTGAAAGTGTAGAAATACGACTCGGAACAGATGTTGAAGATAAGAGATTAACCTTCGCAACTAACTTGCTGGCAGTTAGGGGCGAAGTTACGCTTGAGTTATTGGGAAAATGCTTTCTCGAATCTTCCGTTAGTATATTTTCTTTATTCCGTTCCAAAATACTTTACCTACACATGTATATGATACTATATTAAAGTAAAAAAATAAATCCTTTTTGCCATTTTAATCCAAATTATTAACAAATTTTAAGAAAATATTTGTTTGATTTTACGCAAACTTAAATACTACGCATTCTTTTCAGTTTTTTATCAATAACGTAATTAATAAATCCCTGCGGCAAGTGTGAAAATATCTCGGTTAGTTTTGCATCAAGACCGATTGTATATGAAGGTTTAGGGTTCTTTAAATTGTTTATTTTTTTGATTTTATCCGCAATATACTTAACAGGAATACCGTTTGTTTCATTTTTTAAGGCATTTTTTATGAGATATTCTGTTTCTTTTTCGTACCCCGTGCAAGAATTGAAACATTTTTCGTTTTCTTTAATTGATTTACTCCATATCGGAGTAGCAACAGAGCCTAATTTAAGTGATATAACTTTGACACCGCACTCTAAGCTCCACAAGTTAAAAAGAATATCCAAAGCTCTTTTTGAAGCACAATAAGGAGCAATAAAAGGATATATACCAAAAGATGACATAGAACTGATATTGATAACTTTTGACGGATTTAACCCTCGTGTAAGTTCTAATGCCCCAAAAACATTCACGTCAAACTGTCGCCTGAATTCATTCATAGGTATATTCTGAACTGCACCTGCGACAACACAACCCGCAGAATTAATTACCGTATCAATGGGTTCACATTGATTGATAAAATCTATTGCCGAAGAAATCGTTTCAGGTTTTGACATATCCACGTAAAACGGTATTATGTTTTCGCCTTCAAGCTTCAAATTCTCGTTTCTGTAACCTGCGTAAACTATATCTGTCTTAGAAAATTCTTCGACTAAAGCTTTTCCTATCCCTGATGTTGAACCCGTTATTACGTATTTTTTCTGCATAAGATAATTATATAACGAGAATTTCAAAAACTAAAGTTAATTTTGAACTGAAAGCACTTTACCTGTCATGATGAAAGGAGTAAATGGGGGGGGGAAAATTGGGAAATTGAGTAACTAAAAATTAAAATGGTGCAAAAAATTGCCCCCGGGCTAATTTATTAAAAAATTATCTTGGACAACAATGGAACTTGTTTCAACATGACGAGGAGAGTAAAATACCTTAGGTGGTATGGGAGATAATAATTTCAGAGATACCCTATCACGAAAGCTAAAGCAAATTCTCAAAAATAATACTCACATCATTATCCTGCATGCGGTTAAATTGTTTTGATTTAAGCGGAGCAGTGATATAAAGCTTTCTTTTTGCACGTGTAATTGCTACGTATAAGAGCCTAAAATTTTCGGCAATATTAAATTTTTTCAACTCGTCCTCGTTTTTTTTCTTATATTTTGGATTAAGTGATTTTACGTTTTCCATGAAAAATGAGGACGGTTTCAGAGTCATTTTTGAAATATCAAGTGAAAGATTTTTTTCGGTCAATTCAGGTATAAACACATAATCAAATTCATCACCTTTTGACTTATGTAACGTCATAATCTGAATAGTACCTGTTTGTTCTTTAGCAGAATCTTCCTCCGCAAAGAATTTAAATCCGCTAAGCGACGGTTTCTTTGCCAATTCTGCAAGTTTTTCAACAAGCAATGATAAATCATTTTTTACATTCAATCTTGCAACAAGCGTAGAAATCAAGTGTACATTTGATATTTCCAAATCGGTTTTGTAATAACAGAGTCCTATTTTCAAAACTAATTCCTGTGGGGCTAAAACAGAATTTAAGAGCCAGTAATTCATATCCCAAAGAAATTCCGACAAATCCCCCGCATCATCAGGGTTAAGTGTAATAAAATCTTGTTCGCAGGTTTCAATCTTATGAGCAAGATTTTTTTTGTAAAAACCTTGTTCATAAAGCACCTGATATGTATCTGCAAGATTTCCGTTACTAAAAGGATTTTCTATCGCTTTTAGAATAGCAAAAATTGTTTTGAATATTGCTTTTTTACCGAGTGATTCACTTCTTGTAATGACTTTGAATCCCGCATTATTAATAAAACTTTCCCATTCTGCAACCTGATAATTATTTCTCAAAAGAATACCTATTGTTGCATCAGGTTTATCAGCAAGAAGTTTTTTGATTTCACTTACAACAAAGTTTTTTTCATCCTGTCCTGTTTCAAACACTTTTGTATAAAGAGCATCTTTCTGAACAGGATTTTTCCCCTCAACAGGTTTCATCATGATATTATAGAAGGATTCACCGCCATATTGCACAAGAGAATTTGCGAGTTTCCAAACCGCTTCCGTGCATCTTTGTGAACAATCCATCATAACTTTGTCCGAATTGTTAATAAATCCGTAAAATCCTTCGACATCCGCATTTGTAAATGTTGTGGTAATTGCTTGATTTATATCACCACATCGAATAATGTTTTTATATTTACCTGATAAAAGATTAAGAAGCCGCTGTTGAATTTCTGACGAATCCTGAGCTTCGTCTTCTATTATGTATTGACAAATATTTTGATAATAATCAAGAATATCGGTATTCTCCTCAAGTAATCTTACTGCTGATACGAGAATATCGTCATAATCAATAAGATTATTTTCTGCAAGTTTTTTTTGATAATCGTTAAAAAATCTCAAAAATCTTTTTACTTTCGGATGTACTTCTTTTAACTCTCCGATATTTTTATTTACAAATCCTCCTCCGAGCTTCATAACAGAAACCGCTCTGGTAAAATCATCAATATCGGATTTATCAATCGCACCTGCAATTGTACCTATAATTCTCATTTTGAGAGAATCATCACAGATATCAAACTCAGGGTCAAGTCCAAGCCGTTCGTAGTTAGAATTCTCTTTAAGAATTCTAAGTGCTAATCCGTGAATAGTTGTGATATTAGGAAGCTTTGTATTCTCGGGATTAATATTTTTAATCCTGTCTTTAAAATTCCTTGCCGCAGACTCCATATAAGTAAGCACATAAATATTTTCCGGCTTAACCTTTTCATCCATCAGCTTAAGTATCAGCGCAAGCAATATAGTAGTTTTTCCTGCTCCCGGAACCGCAGAAATTGCCATCGCACCACGTTTGTAATCAAGTACGGGCTTTTGGTCATCTCTCGGTATAATTTTAAAAGATGTTGTCTTGTCCTGAGTCTTTTCGGCACAAACCAGATAATTCTCTATTCCCCCAAAGTTTTCAACACCTTGCGAATCAAACAATGAAGAAAACGCATATATATAATCCGTACACAATGCAAGTTTTCTCATTATTTTTGCGTTCTTTTGTTTTGCAAAAAAGATATCATCTTCAATTGTGTATTCTGATTTCTGCCAACATTTTTGGAAAACCCATGAGTTATACAAAGGACCCGTGTCTGATTTTGCCCAAAGATTAGACGAAACATCGAGCCATAATTGATATTTGGTTATAACCTTATTATCTATAATTTTTTGAGGCGTAGAAATTACAAGTTCATCTTCAGAAAGATTCAAAACAGAATAAGGTTGCTCTGAAACAATTGAATTTTCAAGTTGAATAATAATATCTTCTGCTCTTGAATACGGGAAAACTTTTTCAAAATCCTGAATCTGTTTAAGGAAAAAATTAAATTTATCAATTTTTTCAGGCGGAATATAATCAGTAAGGTTTTGATAAATATAGAATATTTTATCCGAAAGAGGTGCATCATTTGTTTTAAGATATTCCACAACCTCAATAAATTTCTTATATTTCTCATTATTAGGAGCTTTCAAACCTTTACATTCCTTTATCGGAATTCCTAAAAATTCAAACAAAATTCCACGTCTGTCAAATTCATTTATTGGTAGATTTATACCTAATTTTAGTATATTTATTATTGATTTTATAAAAGGATTATCCAGTAATTTTTCACTACCCGATATAAATTTCAGTTTCATATTATTCAGCTTCATTCTGAGGTAGAATTTCAAAATATCATCAATTACGGGAGATACAACGGTAATATCGGAAGGCTTCAGACCTTGCTTTATAAGTTCATCAATTTTATTAATAGCTGCATCAAACATTTCCGTACGTTTTGAATAAGCAGTATAAGATAAATTTTCCAGAATATTTTTTTTATCTTGAAGAATGTTTTCAAAGATTTTTGTCGCATCCTGATTGGCATCCGAATTAAAAATTTCGGGAAGTTCTTTAAAAATTTTATAAAGCTTTGTTTCAAACTCCATATCTGCTGCAAGATAACCTGCTCTTGAGTTGCCCGGAGAATCAAAACCTATATAAAATTCTTTTAAATTTAATGTTTCAAAAAAAGCATAAGCAGCGGGTGTCATCTCATCTGCGTCATCAACTATTAAATATTTAATATTTTTGAAATAATCCGTATTTTGATAAATATACTTAAAAAGAGGCATTTGTCTTAAATAATCAAAACTTCGATAAGAAAGGGTTCGTGCCATAAGTGTTTTAATTATTTTATGCGCATCTTCAGAAAAAGATTCCTTAAGCAGCTCTGATTTTTCTGATATTTCATCTTCTGTCAGGTTGTTTTGAAGAATAAGCGAATATCTTCTAAAAATCTGATGGAGAAGTGATTTTTTAGAATTATACCCTTTAACATTAATATCTTTCAGAATGTCTTTTAGAATTAGCTGTGAAACTTCAAGCCCGACAAGGTTTGGTAATATACAATGTTTTTTTGCGGGAACAAGATTTTCCAATAAATTCCAATTATCAGAAATAGTATTGTAAATTAAGCCGTGAAAAGTATGAATATTCAGTTTTTCAATAGCAGGAGAATGAATTTGCAAAAGAGCGGTTTCTATGAATTTATTTTTATCATTCGGGGTTTGAAGTATAACAAGAATTTCTGAGGTTGGCACATTGTTGTTCACCAGCTCCGAATATTTTTGAACCAACGTATCAAATTTACTTGATTTCACATCCCCTTTAATTAACATATTGTTAAAAATAACCCTTATTACTTGCAAAAAAATTTTTCTTTATATAGTATTATTATACTATATAAATTATATGGAACTTTAATAGATTTAAGGAGAAGAAATTATGTTGTTAAAAAAATCAGCATCTAAAAAATCAACACAAGAAATGGACATGCAACAAGAAATTATTAATGCTGCAGGTCAAATTTATAACTACTTAGCTGAAAAGGGCGAAGTTTCCATGAGCAAATTGAAAAAAGATTTAGATTTGAATGGTAACTTTGCAGAAATGGGCTTAGGCTGGTTATCAAGAGAAGACAAAATTTCTTATACTCAAAAGGCAAGAAGTATTTCTGTTAGCTTGAGATAGTTAATAAATTAATTTTATAAATATAAAGAGGTTATTCATATTTGAATAACCTCTTTTATTTACCCTATCACTGTGATAGAATGTTTGTTATGGAAGCGGTAAAAAAATATCTGGCAAAATTAGAGAGAAGATACTTTTCAAGGCTACAAAAGAAACAAAAGATATATCTTTTGGTATTTTTGATTATTGCCTGTATTCTCTTTTGGGCATTTTTATCTGCCGGAGTTATTACTCACAACTTTAACAGAAACCTGCTTAAAGGTGATACCGATAAACAACAGCTTGAAATCAAGAGCATGATACTTACGGAATCAAAAGAAGGTCAAAAGACTTGGGAGTTATTCGGTGAAACAGGTGAGTATTCAAGCGACCACAAGGTTGCACAACTTAATAATGTTATTGGGAATTTTTATAAAGATAACAAAGTAAATATGAGTTTTCAATCATCAAAAGGAACTTATGATGAAGAAACTCATAATATTGATTTATATGAAAATACTTATGTTGTACTTGAAAATGATATAAGTGTTACGGCAGACAGAGTTACATATTATAGTGATACAAAAACTATTGTTGCAAAAGGTAATGTCCTTATTCATAAACAAGGAGCATTTATATCCAAAGCTGATGAAGCAATAGTAAACTCAGGATTTAGCGTATTTAAAATAAAAGGTCATACTGTTACCAAAATATATCAATCGGGACAATCAAACAGTAACAGTACACAACAATCAATATTTTAACAAATAAAGAGGATAAAGATGAAAAAAAGAAAATTTTTAATAATCATATCATTACTAATTTTATTTCTTAGTGCGGTAACAATAGGTTCTGATTTAATTATCGAATCAAAAACTCAAACGTATTCGGAAAAAGATAGCCTGATAAAGTTTTTGGGTGATGTAAAAGTTAAATATGAAGATATTACCATTGTTGGCGATAAAGCTGATGTATCGGTAACAAAAGATAATAAACTTGATACTGCAACATTTCATGACCAACCTTATGCGTATCAAATCCAAAATAATAAAAAACGTGAGGTTAAAGCAAATATTCTTAAGTTTTCGCTCTTAAACAAAGTAATACGTGCGGAAGGTAACACACAAACCATCGTAACGGAAGGTAAGACCCCTATCGCTATTATAAACGCTAATGCACAGGAATACGACACAAACACAAATGTTATGACCGCAATAGGAACTGTATCTATTAAATATCGTGATATGACTGCATTTTCGGATAAAGCAGTTGTTAAAACCAATAAAAACGGAGATGTTCAAAGACTTGATTTAATCGGAAATGCTAAAATAAATCAGGTTAAAAACCATGCAACGGCTGATCATTTTATTTATACGGCATCTAACGATGAAATGGTGGCAATGGGAAATACCATGACCTCCACCGTGACAGAAAACGGTTCCGAATTCAAAGTAACCGCAAATTATCAGCAGTATGATAAGAAGAATAATATTTTTATGGGAAGCGGTAATGTTCAGGTATACTATCAGGATTATTATGCCAAAGCTCCTAAAATGACCTGTTATCCTGATAAAATTACTAAGAAAATCAATGAAGTATTTATGTCAGGGCGTTCAATGATACGTCAAAACGAAAAAGAAATTCACGCAGACAAAATCAAGATAATTGTTGAACCTAAGAATTTTGAGGCTGTCGGAAACGTTAGAACTATTATTAAGGACATAGGTTCATCAAAGAACGGTAAAGACGGAGGATTGTTATAATGACTGCAAAAACTGACTCTGCACTGGAATTTTATAAACAAGGAAAATATAAAGAAGCAATAGATGTTTTCAGTACAGTACTTGAGCATGATGAAGGTAATGCTGAAGTATACAATAATATGGGACTCTGTTATGCAAAGCTTAATGATTTTGAACAGGCAGAAAAGGCGTATAACAAATCAATAGAGCTTAATCCGCAAATTCCTCAAGCGTATATAAATTTATCGGATTTGTACTACAAAAATAATGAACTCGGTAACGCAATCGGAACTCTTGAGCGTGGGACATACGAAATGGAAGACAATATGGTTCTTGCGCATATGCTTGCAAGGGTTTATTTTGAGGATTCAAGATACGATATGGCAATAGTCGAGCTTGAAAAAGTTCTTGAAAAAGAACCTGAAAACTATGATGCGTATTATGATTTGGGCAGAGTACATTTTGAACTCGGTGACTACGAAGATGCCATATCAAATTTTGAAAACGTAATTGAATACAAAGAAGATAACGAGTTTTTGTATTATTATCTTGCACAGGCGTACGAAGGTAATAATGAAATTGATAAAGCTATTTCAAATTATTTAAAAGCAACTACCGTAAATACAAAGTTTGCGGTTGCATATAAAAAACTCGGAATTTTATTTATGGCAAGAAATGATTTTGAAGACGCTGTTGAATATTTTGAAGACTATATGGACATGGATATTCCTGAAGAAGAAAAACAGAGTATTACAAAACTTATTGAGAGAATAAAAACAAAATTATGAAAATAAAATACTGGGTCGGATTATCATCATTAGAGAAATTAGAATCTGCATTTATCCAAAAAATCTACGAGTATTTTGGAGATATTGAATATGCGTTTTGGGCATCAAAAGCCGAGCTCTCAAAGATAGAAGGCTTGAATATCAAAAAATGTGAGTATTTTCTTGAAACACGTTCAACGCTTGATTTGGATAAAATCTTTGAAGATGTTGAGAAACGTGGGATTAAAATTATTACGTACGACGATGAAAGATACCCAAAACTTTTGAAGGAAATATCTAATCCGCCTATGGTGTTGTATTACAAAGGAGATTTATTTTCCTGCAACTTGGATAAAACTCTTGCGGTCGTAGGTTCACGTCATTCTAGCTTTAACGCAAAAGAAGGTCTCAAAAAAATAATAAACGGATTAAACAATACCGATGTGTGTATTGTATCAGGTTTAGCAACAGGAATTGATACGGTTGCACACAGGCTTGCACTTGATAACGGGCTCAAAACAATAGGTGTTATCGCAAGCGGGTTTGATTTTGTTTATCCGACATCCAACAAACAGTTGTATGAAGAAATAATCAACGGACACGGTGCAATTATATCGGAATACTATCCGACATTTGAACCGCTGAAATTCCGTTTTCCTCAACGCAACCGAATTGTTTCAGGCTTGTCATACGGAACATTGGTTGCAGAGGCAGCTCTTAAAAGCGGGGCATTAATTACCGCAAATCTTACACTTGAGCAAGGACGTGAATTGATGTGCATGCCGGGGCTTATCACCAATCCTAATACAGAAGGTATTTATAAACTTTTAAAAACAGGTGCAACAATGGTCACAGAAGCTGAAGACATTCTAAATGCACTAAACTGGATAATCCTTAAAAATAATGTTTGTCAAAATGAAGCAGAAGATTTAACCATTGACGAGAAAAAAATTCTTTATACAATAGATATAGAGCCAAAGGGCTTTGATGAGATTCAAAGAGAAACCAAAATCAAAACCGATGATTTGCTTGTTATGCTTACGGGCTTGGAACTCAAAGGACGAGTTGAACAAATTGTTGGGGACAGATATTCCATTATAAGATAAGAGGATTTTAATGCCTGCAAAGACAGTTAAAAAAGACGAAAAAGAAGTTAAGATGAAAACAACGAAATCCGCGAAATCAACGGATGGCGGAAAAGCGCTTGTAATAGTCGAGTCTCCTGCAAAATCCAAAACCATAAAAAAAATTCTTGGTTCAAACTATCAAATAGAAGCAAGTTTCGGACACATTCGGGATTTTCCTAAGAATGTTTTAGGGTTTGATGTTAATGACGGATTCAAACCTACATTCATTGTCATACCCGAGAAGAAAAAAGTTGTTACAAAACTGAATGAAATGGCTAAAAAAGCTGACAGAATTTACCTTGCATCCGACCCTGACCGTGAGGGAGAGGCTATTGCGTGGCATGTCAGAGAGGTTTTGAAAGTTCCTGATGATAAAATTTTTAGAATTGAGTTCAATGAAATAACTCCAAAAGCCGTCAAATATGCAGTAGAACACTCTCGTCAGATTGATATGGACAGAGTAAAAGCTCAACAAACCCGTCAAATTCTTGATAAACTTGTAGGGTATAAACTTTCGCCTGTATTATGGAAACAACTTGGAAACTACCACCTTTCGGCAGGCAGGGTTCAATCGGTCGCGCTAAGAATGATTTGCGAACGGGAAGACGAAATCGAAGCGTTTGTTCCCGTTGAATACTGGTCAGTAACCGTTCAGCTTGAAAAAGATAACAAAGTTTTTGATGCAGAGCTCATCAAATATGACGGTGAAAAAATAGAAATTGAGAACGAGGATCAGGCACAAAAAATAAAAGAATACTTAGATTCTGATGAATGTGAGTATGTTGTATCAAAGATTACCAATAGAGAAACAAAACGTAAACCGACAGCACCTTTTATAACTTCAACATTACAGAGAGAAGCAAGCTCCAAACTCGGATACGGTGTTTCAAAAACCATGCAGATTGCACAAAAACTATACGAAGGTATAGAACTGGGTGAGGGCTCGGTAGGTTTGATTACGTATATGAGAACCGATAGTGTCAGAATTTCTGATGATGCTCGTGATATGGCACGTGATTTTATTATTAATAATTACGGCGAAAAATATTATCCCGAAACTCCAAATTCTTATGCAAAAGGCAAGAAAAACGTACAGGATGCCCACGAAGCAATCAGACCGTCATATCCTGAAAGAACTCCTGACAGTATAAAACAGTATTTGACACAAGAACAATACAGATTGTATAAATTGATTTGGAACAAATTCATGGCATCACAGATGTCTAACGCAGTTGTTGCAAATAAAACCGTTGAAATTTCAGCGGGAGATTATACCCTCAAAACAGGAACAAGCAAAATTCTTTTTGACGGGTTCTTGAAACTCTATAACGATAGCGATGAAGAAGAACTCTCTAAAATCCCTGATTTGAATAAAGATGATAAACTTATCAAAAAAGAAGTTATTCCTAAACAACACTTTACCCAACCGCCTCCAAGATATAGCGAAGCATCATTGGTTAAAGCCCTAGAGGAATACGGCATCGGACGTCCGTCAACGTACGCATCTATTATTACAAAAATTCAAACAAGGAAATATGTTGAGAAACAGGATAAAGTTCTCGTCCCGACATTTTTGGGAAGAACCGTTTCAAAACAACTGGTTGCGCAATTTACGGATATTATGGATTATGCTTTTACTGCGGGCATGGAAGAAAAACTTGATAAAATTGCAGATAAAAAAGCCGTATGGAACAAAGTTCTACAAGAGTTTTATGACCCGTTTATGGTTACTGTTAATGAGGTTATGGCGAACACGGGACGTTTGACTATTGAAAGTGATGTAACCTGTCCTAATTGCGGACGAAAAATGCTTGTCAGAACAAGCAGGTTCGGAAATCAATTTCTCGGCTGCTCGGGTTATCCTGAGTGTAAAACAATCTTGCCGATTGACGTGAACGGAGAAGGTACAACCCCGGCAGAACCCGAAAAAGCGGAAGAAAAATGTGAGAAATGCGGCGGAGAAATGATTATTAAAACAGGGCCTTACGGCAAGTATTTAGAATGTTTATCCTGCCAAAACAGAAAGAGTTTTGTACGTTCAACTGGTGTAACTTGTCCGAAATGCGGAGAAGGTCAGATTGTTGAGAGAAAATCAAAATACGGCAAAGTATTTTTCGGATGCAATAAATATCCCGATTGTGATTTTGTACTTTGGAACGAGCCGACAGGTGATAAATGTCCGAAATGCGGTTCGCTAATAGTTAAACGGGTTATGAAAAGCGGTGACAAGATTGAATGTTCAAACCGTTCCTGCGATTATAAAGGTGAAATAAATAACAATACGGACACCACAAACGAATAGAAGATGTTTACTTGATAGGGGGGGCAGAAGATGTATAAATTTGGAATAATCGGTTATCCTTTAGGACATTCTATGTCGGCAGTTATACAAAAAGCAGCGTTTGACGGGATGAAGGTTCAAGCATCTTATGAAGTATTGGAAACACCTCCCGAAAACCTTATTGACAGAATAAAGTTCTTAAAACGTAATGATTTCAACGGGTTTAATGTAACAATACCTTTGAAGGTTCCTGTATCGTTGTTCGTAAATGAAATTGACGATGACGCAAATATCGCAGGATGTGTTAATACTGTTAAAATCACGGAGAACAAAGAATTTTACGGTTATAACACGGACATATACGGTTTTATGTCTGCTATACCGAAGGATGCCAATTTGAAAGATAAATCTGCGGCTATTCTCGGAACAGGCGGTGCTTCACGTGCAGCAGCCGTAGGACTAATAAGAAAAGGCATTAAAAACATTGATTTATATACGAGAAATATTATTAACTCACAAAACGCTATAAATTATCTGAGAGCACAGTTCCCGCAAATAAAATTTGAAGCATGCCAGATACAGGGTATTCGTGATATTTCTAAATACGCGATAGTTGTAAATGCTACTCCAATCGGCATGAGAGGATTTGCAATGGATGAATCGCCTCTGGATTTAAGTGTTATGAAAACAGCAGAAGCTGATACTATTATTTATGATATCGTTTATAATCCGATAGATACATTATTCCTACAATATGCGGATAAATGCGGTTTAAGAAAAATAGAAGGACTTGATATGCTGATATATCAAGCAGAAAAGGCTATTAACATCTGGACAGGTCTGACTCCCGATATTAATCTTATGAAAATAGCCGCTTTGAAAGTGTTATAGTTATTTAGTTTCTATATATTCAGTGGTTTCTTTTGCAATAGATTCATTTGCCAACTTCATATAAATCTGTTGCTTCATACTTAGTTTCGGATTATTACCGCTTTCACGGGTAAAACGTGCAAGGAAAGTCATTAACGGTAATTTTTTATCGCTATTTATGATAAGATCTTTATCATTTAATTTAAACATAGATTGACTTACAGGTTCATCCTCTGCATCAAACCTTTTTATATAAAAATCAATAGTATCCGGGCGCTCTTTATTGATAAAATATTGTGGAGTACGTTTCATATAATCACTTAAATGATTGCCGGTTTCGTCATCTGTTAGTTTTGCAGATATTTTCATTTCGGTGTATTGTTTGTTTCCTTGTTTTAAATTATTATGTACACTTTTATATGTTCCAAATGCATCATAATTTTTCTTTAAAATTTTTATATTGTTAATTCCGGTAAAATTTATACTCATATTTGCTCCTTTGTTTTGTTAAAAACTTGTAAAAAATAAATTTGCTATTGTATAATATAGATAACAAATTATCTGACATGCCGATGTAGCTCAGATGGTAGAGCAACTGATTCGTAATCAGTAGGTCTGGGGTTCGATTCCCCACATCGGCATTTGTTTTGTGTATAAATTCTTACATTAGGAATCGAACCCATGTTGTTTTTCCAAAACAACGGGATTCTCCCCTCTCCTCGAACAATACTTAATTGTTCTCGTCGGCAGAGTCCACATCGGCATTTGTTTTCCAATTTTTTATAAAAATCATACTACTCTAAAATTCTATTAATATATACAAAACAACAATATCACTCTTTAATACATTTCAATCACTACAACAAGAACTAGGACAACAACTTGACAAAATAAAGGTTATAGTAAATAATGTTTGTATAGGGGGAAGCCCCAAAGAAAGCGACTTCTCTGAGGCTTCACTTAGTACCCTATGAATGCAATTTTAGTGCTACTACGAGCATTGTTAATGCTACGAGTAGCATTATTATTTTGTCAATCATAGTATTACCCTCCTTCTGACCACCGATTTCTTAGTAAAATACGTGTGTGGGCAAAGGCTGGTGGTACTACCCGAAACAAATTATACTATTAAATATATAAACAGGCAAATATAGTAAATATTAGTCATAAGTATGTAGGGTTTTTACTCAATTTTTAAGTGCTATCGAAATAATCAAACTGTTATTCTCTTACAATCGAACCCGAGTTGTTTTTGCAAAACAACGGGCTTCTCCCCTCTCCTCGAACGATACTTAATCGTTCGCGTCGGCAGAGTCCACATCGGCATTTGTTTTGTATTCAATAAAAATTATTTAAGACCGCATATTACCAATACAGTACCCAATCCGATACATATAATAGATAAAACAATGCTACATACTAAAAATTTATTAAATAATTTTTTATATTTATAACACCTGTGAAATGTCGTATTTTTTAATTCACTTGTTAAATTTAACAAATTCTTATACACAAACCCATAACGTTTATTGAGGATATCAAAGTTTTCTTTTGTAGTTAAGAATTCAATTATCTTATGATAACCCCATTCTCTTTTTGCACTTTTTTTAGATAACATAGCCATACGCCCGATAAAATACGGAATTGTATCCTCATATGGTTGTATACCTGTTTGTTCAATTTCAACTTTAAATATATCTTTTAACAAATTTATGTCTTTAATTTTAAGAAATGAATTCATAACATATTCAAATTCCAATGATTCCCGAACTTCTGTTACAAACGTTGGTGCGCTAATATTTGATTTATTCCTGCAAAATCTGTATAAAACAAGTTTGTCATCCAGTATACAATTATTAGAACCGTTTATCATTAAATCAATATGCATTTTAAAATCTTGATTGTTAACAATAGAATATGGCAATGGTAATATTTTTTCTAGAGCAGATTTTCTAACAACCATTCCCGGAGAAACAGCAAAATTCCCCTGCATAAATGCATAATGAAGCTGATTCGCAGTTGAAGCATCGACTGTTTTATTAAAATCTTTACCCAAATCTGTTCTTATATTTCCATTTTCATCTATTTGGGTAACATTAACATATACCGTATCAATATCAGGATGAGATTCTAAATAATTTATTGTCGTTTCAAGATGTTTTTCTCTTAACATATCATCTCCCGCAAAAAATACAACATACTCACCTGTTGCTTGATAACATAGATTAGTCAATGCCGCATTAATCCCTTGATTATACTCGGGAGTTATAACTTTTATTCTTTCATCATCAAATTCATTTATTTTTTCTAGAGTTTTATCGGTTGAACAATCATTGTTTATTATGATCTCAAAATCCTGATATGTCTGGTTAAGAATACTATTTATACATTCTTTAATATATTTTTCTTGATTATACGTTATTAATAATACGGAAACTTTAGTACTCATTTATCACCTCAACAACTTTTTCGACTTCTTCATCAGTCATAACGGGAGAAATTGGCAGACTTAATTCTGTTCTGTGAATTTCTTCCGAAATAGGATAACTCAAATTATTCCACTCCTGATATGCGTTTTGTTTATGTGGTGGTGTAGGATAATGTATCAGGGTTTGAATATCATTTTCTTTCAAATATTCTTGTAACTCATCTCTGTTATCTGTTCTTATTGCAAAAATATGCCATACGTGAGAGTTTTCATCATACACTTGAGGCAGAATGATTTTTTCATTTTTAATATTTGCTCTATAATACTGAGCAATCTCTCTGCGTCTTTGATTATCAGCATCCAAATAGCGAAGTTTTACATCCAAAATTGCAGCTTGAATTTCATCGAGTCTGGAATTTACACCTTTATATATATGATGGTATTTATAATCACTGCCATAATTTGCAAGAGCTTTAATTTTTTTATAAAGTTCTTCATCATTAGTCGTAACGGCACCGCCATCACCCATACAACCTAAGTTCTTTCCTGGGTAAAATGAGAAGGCGGAAGCATCGCTTAAGTTACCAACTCTTTTACCTTGGTAAATTGAACCATGGCTTTGGGCTGAATCTTCTATAATTTTAAGATTATATTTTTTAGCAAGTTCCCAAATCTTCTCCATTTGCACAGCCTGACCGTAAAGATGAACAACCATAATAGCTTTTGTACGCTCGGTTATTTTTTCTTCAATCAAATCAGGATTAATATTGTATGTATTAATATCAGGTTCAACAAGAACGGGAGTGCAGCCGTTTTGAGAAATCGCAAGAATTGAGGCGATGTATGTATTTGCAGGAACAATAATTTCATCCCCGACACCGAATCCGTAGGCTTTAATAATCAGATTAAGAGCATCAAGCCCGTTTGCGACGCCGACGCAATACTTACATCCGCAGTAATTTGCAAAATTTTGAGTGAATTTCTCATTCTCCTCACCCTGCAAATACCAACCTTTATCAAGGATTGTTTTAATCCTTGAATCAATCTCTTTTCTAAATCTATTATTTACCCCTTCTAAATCTAAAAATTTTATCATTAAATTATCCTATCTTAAATATTTCTCATATATCGTATCAAAATGACTTTTTTTATATTCTAACGCTCTCCTATAATTATCAAGGATAGCAGGCAACCTGCGTTCGTATTCTTCTTTTGTGCATTGTTTTAAAACTTCTTTAATATCACTTTTGGTAGTAATTTTTATAATCCCATCAGGATTAAAAAATTTATCTATTTCTGTTGCACCTAAATAAATAGGTATTGTTTGCGCCGCTAAGGTACTAACTAATCTTTCTGTAAAGAAATACGGTTGAACTTCATTTTCTATACATATTGAATACCTATAAGCCGTGAGTGTTTTAGACATTTTCACCATAGGACCACCATCAAAAGTTCCATACGTATCCGCAATTTTTTCATTTTTACACATCCAAGCCAAATCATAACGGAATTTATGCAAATCACACATTAATTTATCGGATGATAGTATAGATACATTTTTTGATTTTTTTGTATAAGCATCATCAGAAAGTTCATCAGTATTCCATAAAGACGCACAAAACGGAATAAATCTGGCATTATCATATTTGTCCAATATTCTGGCAGAGTGCGTAAATATTAAATCAAAATCTTGTGCCAATGTTTTATGTTTATCAAACATTTTGACATCCTTATTCATAATAGCTTCTGATTCAATCAGCAACCCGTATTTTCTGGATGGATTTCCCATAGTTTCAAGCATTTGACCATGAGAATAGAAATGGGTATCAAGCCCAAAGTTATATCTGTCCCACAAAAAATATCTGGAATTCCGATACGGATTGTTTGCAGAAATAACATCCCTAATAAAATACACTTCCAGTTTTTCTCCAAATTCGTTATATAAATTTGAATCATTATTTATAAATTCTGAATCAAGATTATAATTCGGATAGTATATCTTTCCATATTTTGCATGGTCAATAGATATACTTCTAGCCCAAGTACGTTTTTTAAATCTTAACCTGTCAATAATTTGTTGTCCAAGTTCCCAACCCATATTTACCTCTATATTTACTTGTATTTTTTATATCACCCTGCAAATACCAACCTTTATCAAGGATTGACGTTATTCTCTCCTCAATCTCTTTTCTAAATCTATTATTTACTTTTTCTAAGTCTAAGAATTTTATCATTTTTTTATCCACTATCAAAATATCTCTTTAAATGTTTCTTCTAATTCTTTATTATATTTAATCATTGATCTATAAATTTTATATCGGTTTGCCTTGCTTATACATTCTTGTATTAATGGCAAACGACAAGATGAATACAAAAGACCGTAAGTAATTGTTTTAAATCTTGATAAAGTTGAATTTTCACATTTTTCTTTTACTAAATCATATTTAATACAATCGCTTGTACCAACATTATCGCTAGTATCTATAATTTTGACATTGGTAAAAGATTGGATTTTTTCTAAATTATCTTGCCACCTGCCGAATTTATCTATAAATTCATTTGAAGCTGCAATGATGTCATTTCTTAAATTGTCTTCTTTTAACATTTTTTTGCAAAGTTCTCTTGCATCATAAGGATTTTCATACATTGGTATTTGTACATAATTTTTTGTAAGTTCATTTAGTTGATCTGCATAAGATGAAACTAGTACCCCATTTGATGCCATAATATCATATATTCTCCAAGGAAAACTATGCCCCTCACATTGAGGATGAGATATAGATAAATTTATAACTGATGAATTATAAATATCTTGATTGTGTTTTAAAGAATACATTGGAGTTGAATCATAAGCGGAAATTAGAGGCAAATATATACTTGGTAAATTATCCCAATTAACGCCGTATAATTTTAACCCTAAATCTAAAATAGATTGCAGTACTATTACTCTATTATCAAAAATTTTATAATAATCAGAAACAGAAAAATTATTGTTTGGGAAATATTTAGCAAGAAGCTCTTTATAATTATGGCTATTTGAATTCCAATATTCTTTATACATTTCATAACAAGCAGCACTATTGCCTTGAGATAGCATATATTCTTTAATTTTAAAACCTATACCACCAAAACATGAACCAATAAACGAAATATTGTTCTTTTTTTCTGCATTTTCAGACTGTACTGATGTTGCTGGGTGCAAAAGAATTATTCTTTCATCGTCAAATCCAAGTTGTTTATA
>CAMDZX010000023.1 GCA_945910925.1 uncultured bacterium
AAAGTATTTATATAAAAGAAGGCAGACTTGTAAATCTTACACAAAAACAACATGAAACTCTTATCAAAAAATACGGGTACATCTTCATTAAAAATGCAATAAGCATATTTAACTGTTGGCTTGAACAAAATACAAATATTTCAAAAAGATATTTAAATAAGAATAATTATGCGAACTTTCGTTCTGACGCTTGGGTAATTAATCAAACAGAAAAACTGCTTTCTGCAGACAAAACCGTATTGATATACACTCCTGACAGTTGCATAAATTTTAATAAACTTTTGTAACAATATTTTAATATCAATAGACAAAATATACCTAAAAGTTATATACTAATACAGTAAATAAAGGGATATTTTAAGGCATACCTTAGTTCTTTATTCTTATTGAAGAACCGAGTATCTAATTATATATAAAATTTGTAATAGTTGTTGACTGTCGTAAGGACAGTCTTTTTTTACAAAGTCCCTGTAATCATTCAAACGCAAGGGATTTAATCATATTAATCACCTTTGCATTGTTGACTTTTTAAAAATTATCGTTACAATACTTAATATAATGTTATAAAAAAGCAATTTTCTTTGAGTTATATACTTTATATATATACGAGGTCCCTATGAACAAAGATAAATTTAAAAACTTTACAGTATTAGACGGCAAACAGTCGGATACAGAGCAACTAAAAGAGGCTCAGATTCAACACACGTATCAGTCGAATCCTGTCAAAACGGATTTATATTCCAGACTTGCAGCATTTCGTAATTCTCAAAGAAAATTTAACATTCAAGATGTAATTAAAGATTCTTTGAAATAAATTATGTACGAAGTTAAAAAAAGAATATATTTGGATTTGGATAAAACTCAAAAAAGTGCGTTGTGCAACTTTTTAAGAGCACTAACAAAACAAAATCCGGATGTTGAGGTGCAGGTTTTGTTTGACAAATTTATTGAGGACGAAATCTATTATCAAAAAATTAATGCCTCAAGATTTCCATTTTTATCAACTGTTATGTATGAGGATAAATTCAAGGAAGAAACAATACTTTATTTGAGTGAGTGTAAAAAATATTATGAATACAAAAAATTGCAAGAGCCTTTAAGGGAGAAGCAAAAAGAGTTTGAGAAACAAAAACGCAAGTTTTTGCAAGAGATAAAAATGTCAAAAGAGCCTCCTACAAAAAAACAACTTTACTATTATGACAGATTATGCAAAAAATATAATATAGAAAAATTAACGGTAGAAGAATTATCAAAGTTAGATTTAAAAAGAGAGATTGGAAAAATTATAGATGAACATTCAGGAGATAGTTGCCATATTGGTGAATAGCGGAATTCATCCGAATGAAGCTAAAATTGAAGTAAAGATGTTAATAGAGCATTATTGCAACTATAGTGCGTTAGATATTATAAGAGGAGTGCCGTTAGATTATGAGAAACTCAAAGTGGTCAGAGAAAAAGCAGGAATTCGTGCAAGGACTAAAATTCCTATTCAGTATATTATCGGGTCTGCTTATTTTATGGGGAATCAATATGTTGTTAACAAGAATGTTTTAATTCCGCGAGGAGAAACAGAACAACTGGTTTTAAAAGTTTTGGATATATTACACTCTAACAACCTGCACACAGTTCTTGATATCGGTACGGGTTCAGGCTGTATCCCGTGTGCGATAGGGCAAAACGGAGATTTTGAAATCACTTCCGTTGATATTTCTCAAAAAGCTCTTGAAGTTGCTACCGAAAATGTAAAACGTATGGGATGCGATAAAAAAATCAGACTTATACATTCTGATTTATTCTCTAATATTAATAATGAAAAGTTTGATTTAATTGTTTCCAACCCGCCATATATACCTGTCGGAACCGAATTACAAAAGGAAGTAACTTTTGAACCTCAAAACGCACTTTTTGCTGAAGATAACGGATTAGAATTTTACAAAAAAATCATCCCGCAATCCAAAGACTACTTGAATGAGAACGGATTTATCGTTTTTGAAATCGGATACAATCAAGGTGAAGATGTTTACAATTTATTAGAACAAAACGGATTTAGAAATATTATTATAGAAAAAGATATGGCAGGATTGGATAGAATAGTTTACGCATCAACATAAATACTTTATATTTTATATTTTTCTTTTGCAGTGTTAGTTGTTTTACAATTTTTTATATGCTCCATTATTATATCCGAATATTCATCAGGTACAGACCAGTCATTTTGAACCCCCTGAATTTCTTCTATTTCTTGTTTATCGTTAAACCTTATACCAATTCCCGTTACTCCGTTTTCTCTATAAATATGAAAATCACCATTTTCTAAATATGGTCTGGCCTTATACGTTTTTGTACACCAAGTTTTACAAGAAAGAACCTTTAATCTGTCTACATTCCTATCAAATTCGGAAGGATTGTGTTTTTTGGAAGGTAATATAATCCAATTGGGATTATTTTTATCTACATTCAACCCTTGAACAATATAATTTTGCAACTTTTCATTATATGTTTTAATTATACTACGCTTGGTTTCTTTAACCTCTTTAAGAGTATCTTCCAATATTTCTTTGTTAAATAAAGGCGGTAATTGATCCGTATTCTTCTTTAAATCTTTTGTTATACCGTGCAAAATCAAAACTTTTTCAACATTAGTATATTGACTGTCAGATGAACATATATTATTCAACCAATCTCTTAGTATAACCTTCCTGTGAACACGAGCATGTCTTGAACGTCCGTCATAATTTTTAGTGCTATATTCTACAAACTTTTTCAACGCCCAATTTTGTAAATCATTATTTGAATTAAATTTTTCAATAGGAGCTTTAAACTTTTCAACACAGAGTAAATCCAACCCCGAAAACTCCCTCTTTTTCATTGCACCAAAAGACAAACCAAAACAGTAAGTTTTATTCAAGGGTGATGTTTTGCTTGGCTGATATACGTTATTTTGTAATAGTCCTGAATTTATTAACATTGTTATAAAATCTTCTCACATATATTTGTATTTGGAGCAAATTCCTCTTTTAAATTTGCTTGCTTGATTATTTGTTTACGTTTTTTACGGAAAAGCATATCAACAAAAGCTTCAAGTCTTGTCACAAAACCTGCTTCTCCGGTATGTTCATCAATAGTAAGAACCAAGAGAGGTTTTCCAAACTCTTTCGCTTTTCTCGAAATTTTTTCTACCATCAAAGAATCCGGACCGCAACCGAATGAATTTAACGTAATCAAACCATCAATTTTATTGGCTTTCAGATAGTGACCCGCAGTTCCGTTCATTTCTAATTCATTTGCCCAATACATTTTCTGTTCAAGGGCATTAAGTCCTTCCAATTTCTTTTCATCAGTTAAATTAATTGAAGAATAAACCTTTACACCCATTTTTTGCAGTTTGTCGAATATTTTCATACAGGCATGGTCATCAAAAATATTGTAATCATGAGCCGCTATTGCAACAGAAATCGAGTATTCCTTTTCATCATTTTCTAGAACAATATTTCCTGCCAGCGCACTCTTAAAAGCTTTCTTATACGGAACACCGTTTCTGGTCATAAGCAGAAAATTATTATACAGTTTCCAGCCTTCTTTTGACGCGTTACGAATGGTATCAAAATCAGTAATTCCAAAACATTCAACACTTTCTGCAAGCATCTTATACAGACCTTGATCCTTTTCCGATTTATCCAATGTAGGTTCTATAAGTTCAAAATCCTGTTTTACAACATTTCTTATCAAATCCGGCAATCCGCGAATTTTCGAGCAATTATATATCTTTGGAGCAATTGACTGAATTGAAGGAACAAGAATTCTTGTAACACCTTTGTCTAAAAGATTAAGAACATGCCCGACAAAAATTTTAATTGGCAGACAGGTTTCTGTCACAACAAGCGATGCCCCATTTGAAACGGTTTCTTTTGTTGTTTTATCAGACAAAACAACCTCTATTCCAAGAGCGTTAAAAAATCCATACCAAAAAGGATACTGCGTGTAATAGGACATTGCACGAGGAAAACCAATTATTTTTTTATGTTCTTTATTCATTTTTTACCCCAAAGTCTTTGTATAATATAATACTAGCACAAAATTTTTAATGATATAATTTTTCTATGAAAATATTAGGAATTGATCCGGGAATGGCAATTGTCGGATATGGTTTAATAGAATACGACAATAATAAGATTAAGCTGACGGCATCAGGTTCAATAAGAACCTCTAAAAACTGCAAGGATGAAGAACGACTCCTTGATATATTTAATGATATGTGTACTATTATTGAAAACTACAAGCCGGATTGCGTATCTGTTGAAAAATTGTATTTTTTCAAGAACCAAAAAACTATTATTCCGGTTGCCGAAGCCAGAGGAACAATTCTCACCGCAATACAGAAATATAATATCCCAATTTTTGAATATACACCTATGGAAGTAAAACAAGTGCTTACAGGGTACGGACGTGCTACAAAAAAAGAAGTTGAAGATATGGTAAAAATAACTCTGGAAACACACGATTTACCAAAATTGGATGATACGGTTGATGCAATAGCAATTGCGATATGTCATTCAAGACAACTAAAATTTTTATAATAAATTTTTGATAAAAATGAGTACGATATTTCGTACCATTTTAATCTTTGATACGTCTCTCCATCGTTTAATCTCCCGGTAACTTAGTTACCTTATCACCTTTTCCTTATTTACCACTATTTACTCCATAAAAAACACAACTATTCAGGATAATTCTTTAATAAATTAGTAATAAATGACAAATATGTTTTCTTATCAGGGCTTATACAGCCCCGAACCCTGCACTTACATTCTTTTTCTTTGTAGCGATGCAAAGAAAAAGAACGCAAGCCAAGAAAAAGAAACCCGCCGACTTAATACAGTCACTAAGTTCAACCTCTGACGGGTAAACTCGGGCGTAGTGTCTGTTGTAACGTATTATTATTTCTTGCGAGCCCTCAAACAATACCCGTCTTGTCACTGTTTCACTAAGTGACTGTAATCAAATAAAAAATACTGAGCATTTTAATTTATATTTTTATAATTCAAATATTACAATTTTTTATGTATAATTAAAACCAACCTGTAAGGAGAAGTTCAATGATTAATTTTTTAGGGAAGACTGTTCAGAACTTTTTTACATCAGTTAAATATATTCTCACGGGGAAAATGCGAATTGAACATGTAATAGCGCAATCCGCAGCAATAAGTTATGATTCTCTACCTATATCATTAATCATTTCACTTATAACTGCTGCCGTTATCACAATTCAAGTATCAAAGCAGTTCTTAATGTCAGGTGCTGACACTTATGTCGGTGGGACTCTTGCAATCGTAATTATCAGAGAAATTGCACCCGCATTTGTTGCATTATCTATCGGGGCAAGGGCAGGAACCGCAATATCTGCAGAAATTGCCAATATGCAGGTAACAGAACAAGTTGATGCAATAAAAACTCTAAAAGTTGACCCCGTAGGCTATTATTTTGCACCAAGAATAACGGCAGCCGCAATAACCGTACCTATGGTAGTTGTGATAGCAGAACTTGTGGGAATTTTAGGCGGAATGCTGGTATCATATATGACAATAGGACTACACCCCAACAGATACATAAATTCGGTTTGGCTGTGGCTTAATACAAGAGATTTTTATATAAGTATTTTTAAAGGTTTTTGTTTCGGTATAATTATCGCAAATGTATGCGCAACACAAGGGTATGAGACAAGAGGCGGGGCAAAAGATGTCGGGATATCAACCACACAGGCAGCAATAAAATCAACAATATATCTTTTAATTGCAGATTTTTTACTTAATTTCTTCTTCTATCTGTAAATTTTTAAATAAAATCTCTAATTTGATTCACAGCATAATACCTTGTGTGTTGGAGATAAATTTTTATATACAGGTTTGTCCATCTTGCCCAAACAATCAACATTATGACACCTTGAATAAAATTTACACCCTTTAGGCAGTTCTGACGGGATTTCAGTCAAATCAACTTTATCAGGTTGCTTATGAATATTAGGAATAGAGTTAAGTAACAGTTTTGTATAAGGATGGTGCGGATTATTAAAAATCTCATCCCTAGTTCCTGTTTCTACAAGTTCACCAAGATACATTATTCCTATTCTGTCTGCAAGATAACGGATAACATTCAAATCATGAGATATAAACAGCATAGTTATATCATATTCTTGTTTCATATCTTTAATCAGATTTATTATTTGAGCCTGAATACTTGCATCTAATGCACTCACCGGCTCATCCGCAATAACAAACTCCGGATTAAGCACCAAAGCTCTTGCTATTGCTATCCTTTGACGTTGTCCGCCTGAAAATTCATGCGGATACAAATCTAATTGACTCTCATTCAATCCTACCTGTTCTATTTTTTGTTTAACAATTCGGAACACTTCGGATTTTGATAAATTTCTGTTAATAATTAAAGGCTCTGCAAGTATATCTTTTATCCTCATTTTAGGATTAAGGCTGGCATAAGGGTTCTGAAATATCATCTGAACTTTTTCTCTAAAAGTCTTTAACTCAGATTTGTTTAATTGATATACATCTTTCCCATCATATTTAATTTCACCTGATATATTATCAATAAGGCGAATTATAGCCTTTGAAAGCGTAGATTTCCCGCACCCTGATTCACCTGCTATTGCATATATCTCTCCTCTTTTTATGTCCAAAGAAACATTATCAACAGCATGTGTTACAATTTTATTTCCTAAATGTGATGAAATATATTCAACACCCAGATTTTTTATTTCTAACAGTTTATCACTCATAATAATACAATAACACCGAAGCTTTGTATTTAAAATACACAATTAACCTATTTTACAGTTCTCGTCTGCCTTCAATAGCTTTGGCAAGAGTAACCTCATCCGCATATTCCAAATCAGCACCGACAGGCAATCCAAAAGCAATACGTGAAATTTTTATACCAAAAGGTTTTATTAATTTTGAAAGGTACAGACTTGTAGCCTCACCCTCAACGGAAGGTGAAAGCGCCAGAATAACTTCTTCCACTCTTTCATCCGTCAATCTTGTAAGCAGTTCTTTTATTCTTATATCCTCTGCACCAATTCCATCCATCGGAGATATCAAACCTTGAAGAACATGATACAAACCTTTGTATTCGTTTGTTTTTTCAATAGCTATCAAATCTTTTGTTTCAGAAACAACACAAATAACACTCCTGTCACGGCTTGATGAAGAACATATTTCACAAGGTGAAGTTGTTGATAAATTAAAACAAACTTCGCAAGTTTTTGTTTCTTCTTTTGCCGTAATAAGAGCCTCAGAGAATTTCCTAACTTCTGTCATCGGTAATTTTAAGATGTGAAAAGCCAATCTTTGTGCAGATTTAGGACCTATTGAAGGAAGTTTTTGAAACTGCTCTATCAATGCGGCTATTGCCTTCGGATAAATCATCTTAGCAAAGTCCCGGAATACTTATACCGCCGGTTACTGCTCTCAATTTACTTTCCATTTCTCTTGATGCTTTATCACTTGTTTGCAAAATCGCAGTTGTTATTAAGTCTTCCAAAGTTTCAAGAGTGTCATCATCAACAGAATCAGGATTTTCAGGATTCAATAAATCCTTAGAAAGCTTGATAGATTTGAATTTACCTTGTCCATCACATACAACTTGAACTGCTCCTCCGCCTGCTTCACCTGAAATTTCGGAAGATGCCAGTTCTTCTTGAACACTTTTTAATCTCTTTTGTATATTTTGTGCTTGCTGCATCATTTGCATCATATTCATAATACATTACCTCCTCAGTATTTTTTATTATACAATAAATATTATGAAACTCAAAACATATCTAAATGATAGCGTAAAAAACGGATACATTTTAAAATGGCCTCGCATGCCCGTTAACGTGTATATTGCACCAATGAAATTCTACTCTAAGCAAGGAGAGGACTTCAAATATCGCAAAATGGTTGTTGAGGCTTTGGAAGAATGGGAAAATGCAAGCGAAGGTATGGTGCTGTTTAACCTTGTTGCCAACCTTTTGGAATCTCAAATAAATGTAGATTGGAAACGGGTTGATAGAAGTGCTTTGGGACATTGTACGTTTAATTTTGACAACTGCAAAAGGCTCTACGGTGCGGAAGTTTCAATAGGATTAACAGACGGATTAATCCATCAACAATATAATTCAGAAGACGAAGTATACCATACAATCCTTCACGAAATCGGACACTCAATCGGATTAGGACATAGTCCGTATGATACGGATATAATGTACACTCCGCATAAATATGGAGTGGTTTCTTTATCCGAAAATGATAAATATTCCGTTCAATGGCTTTACAGATTACCTGCGGGAATTGAAGTAAAAAGGATAGGTCAACAATACTCCGTTATGACAGATTACGATATTGATATGATTATTTCTAAAATCGACGGCAATAATGAACCTATAACCGATATTCAACCAAACGAACATACTGCAAATCGGGATTTATTGAACGAAGCAACAAACATTGCAAATGTAAAAAAATATAATATGATGATTCAACATGTCGGAATTTCTGAAGAAATGCGACAATTTTTTATTAACAAACATAGGAATAAAAAGTCGTAGACGGTAAGTCAGGCAATCCCTGAGAAAACACTCAGAAATCAACCCTCACCAAGAAATTTAAGTTTTCGCACAGCTCAAACAAATTTCTATCCTCTCCATCGGAGAGCACTACTGTCCGAGATAATTTTACCAATAACTATCTGTAACGTAGACTAGTTGCAGATTTAAAGTTTAATAAATTGTGCCCGGACAATATTTTCTTATTTGATTACAGTCACTTAGTGAAACAGTGACAAGACGGGTATTGTCTGAGGGTTCGCAAGAAATCATCATACGCTACAATACACACTACACCCGAGTTTACCCGTCAGGGGTTGAACTTAGTGACTGTATTTAGTCGGCGGGTTTCTTTTTCTTGGCTTGCGTTCTTTTTCTTTGCATCGCAACAAAGAAAAAGAATGTAAGTGCAGGGTTCGGGGCTGCATAAGCCCTGAATATAAAAACATTTTTGTTATTTATTACTAATTTTACAAATAACTATCTATAACATAGAGTAACGTAGGGTAGACTTTAGTCTACCAAAAGATTATTATAGCAGTATGTCTAATTTTAAAAGATATTTCCAAAATATTAAATTCTACCCTATTTCAACATTTCTCTCAGTTTCTTTAACTTATCTCTAATTTCTGCGGCACGTTCAAAATCAAGAATTTTTGCAGCTTTGTGCATGTCTTTTTCAAGCTTATCAATCAATTTCGGTAAATCTTTTTTATCAATATTCAAATCAACCATTTCTTCTGCAATAATATCTTCTAAATCACGATAACTTGCAACAAGTGAAAGAAGATTGTTTTCAATCGGTTTCTTAATTGTCTTAGGTATAATTCCGTATTTTTTGTTAAACTCAAGCTGAACCTCTCGACGTCGGTTTGTTTCATCTATTGCCCGCTGCATTGAGCCCGTAATTTTATCTGCGTACATAATAACTTCGCCGCAAGCATTACGTGCAGCACGACCTATTGTCTGTATCAAACTCGTATCTGACCTCAAAAAACCCTCTTTGTCCGCATCCATGATTGCGACAAGGGAAACCTCAGGAATATCCAATCCCTCTCTTAAAAGGTTTACTCCGATTAGGACATCGAATTCTCCAAGCCTTAAATCTCTCAAAATTTCCACACGTTCGATAGATTTTATATCACTATGGAGATATCTGACCTTAATATCCTGTTGCAAGAAGTAATCACAAAGTTCTTCCGCCATCTTTTTGGTCAAAGTGGTAATCAGTACTCTCTCATTTTTTTCTACACGTTTATTAATTTCTGCAATCAAATCCTTAATCTGTGTATCAATAGGACGTACACTGATTTTAGGGTCTACAAGTCCCGTCGGTCTTATAATTTGTTCAACAAGTTGTTGAGATGTGCTCGTTTCAAATTCGGAAGGTGTTGCGGAAATGTATATTTTTTGATGAACTTTTGCAAAAAATTCTTCATCCGTTAAAGGTCTGTTATCCTTTGCACAAGGAAGCCTGAACCCGTAATCCACAAGAACATTCTTCCTTGCCCTGTCGCCATGAAACATACCCCTTAACTGAGGCAACGTTACATGAGATTCATCAACCACAGTCAAAAAATCTCCCTGAAAATAATCTAACAGTGTTGCAGGTGCAGAACCTACAGGACGACGTTCTATTATCCTCGAATAGTTTTCAATCCCCGAGCAATAACCCATTTCCTTTATCATTTCAATATCGTATTTTACTCTTTGCTGTAATCTTTGAGATTCTAATATTTTGTTTTCATTTTCAAGTTCTACAACACGATTTTTTAATTCCTGACGTATCAATGAAATAGTTTCATCAACATTTTCATCATACGAAAGATAATGCACTGCAGGATATATAACCGTTTTATCCGGAGTTTCAAGAATTTCTCCCGAAACAGGATCTATGCGGACTATTTTTTCAACTTCATCTCCAAAGAAACAAATTCTTGTGATAATTTTTTCGTACGCAGGCATGATTTCCACAACATCACCTCGCACTCTGAACATAGCACGCTCTAATGCAATATCGTTTCGTGAATATTGAATACTGACAAGGTGTTTAATCAAGTCGTCACGCTCTATTTCATCCCCAACATTTATTTCGACAGAACCTTTGAAATAGTTTTCCGGTAAACCCAAACCGTAAATACAACTCACGGATGCAACAATTATTACATCATTTCTTTCATACAAACTTCTTGTTGTATTATGTCTGAGTTTGTCAATCTCATCATTTATACTTGCAGATTTTTCAATATAGGTATCCGTACGAGGAATATAGGCTTCCGGCTGATAGTAATCATAATAGCTTATAAAATATTCAACCGCATTATCAGGGAACAACTCCTTAAACTCACTATATAATTGTGCCGCCAAAGTTTTATTGTGTGCAATAACAAGAGTCGGTTTTTGGATTTTTTCTATAACATTTGCAATGGTAAATGTTTTTCCTGACCCTGTTATCCCAAGAAGGGTCTGAGAATCATAACCTGCTTCAATCCCCTTTACCAATTGTTCAATTGCCTTTGGCTGGTCACCCGCAGGACTATATTTAGAATTTATAACAAACTTCTTATCCATTAATACATATTATACAACTTGTAACAATTTTTACCACCAAGTAGCAATTTTTGATTTATTCCTGTTTTTATAATATTGTAGTAAAAGTGTGTATTACAAAGGAGATTAGATAGTTGGAAGGAATAAGAAACCATAATTTCGCTGGTTTAGAGAACTTTAAAAGCGCACAACAAGTTGAAAGAGCGCAAAAAGAAGAATCAAATAAAGTAGAAATTTCACCAAACGACCCTTATATGAAATGGCCGTTGAGAGGCATGGCGTATACAAATGAAATTGGTGAAATCATCAGACCTATGAGCGGCATGCTTGCAAACTTATTGTGGCTTCCTGCAATAGGTTATATTGCAGCAGATGTTGCTGATAAATATAAAAACAATCCTCAAGGAGAACATGATCCAAGCAAAAAACGCGCAACAAAACAGTTGTCTTTCCAAATGCTTGCATCGGTAATATTACCGACAGTCGCGGTTAAAGCCGGTCAAAAACTAACTAATGTTCTATCAAGCAAAGGTAAATTGAGTGTTTCCATAAACGACAGAGAACGAATTACTGATATGATTACAGAATCAATGAACAAAGGCTCGCACGAAAGATTTGCGGATGAAGCAGGTAAGATTGACAGAGGAAAATATACTGAGCATATTATGCAAAATATTTCTGAAAAAATAAAGCATAAAAAAACTCACAAAGAAATGCAAAATCCTATTGAAAAGTTTTTGTCATTCCTAAAGAAGCCTTTTGAATCCGAAGCTAAAACTGAAAACATTCAAAAATATGTAGAAAAAACAGTTAATGAAGCTATGGATTTAAGAGAATCATTATTAAGCGGTAAAAAACCTGAGAATGTATCGGAAAAGTTGTATAAAGCTTTTAAAAATGCGGCAAAAGACGGTTCTTTAGAACAGAAGAAAAGTGCAGCTTTCAACGTTATAAAGAAAACGCAAGCTAATAAGTTATTCAAAAACAGAGCTCTCAAATCACTCGGAGGATTAGTGGCACTTGCAACCATGATGAAGCCTATTGATAACTTTGTTGAGCATGTCTTAATCAAAAGATACATAAGCCCAACCATTGACTGGGTAAGTAACAAACCTTGGAAACCGTTACCGGAAGTTGTAAAAGACAAAGAACAAACTGCTTAACAACCAAGCATCAATGTTCCGTCGAGTGTCAATGTAGTTGTTTCTTTTAATTGCGGATAAGACTCTATCTTGTTTTCTGCAACAAATTCTATTGCGGACTTTCTTGCGATTTCCAGTATTTTTGAATCCTTAACAATATCGGAAATTATTAAATCGGGAAGTCCGCTTTGTCGAACGCCTAAGAATTCTCCCGGACCTCTTAATTGTAAATCCTTTTCGGCAATAACAAAGCCATCATTTGTTTCTGTCATAATGGATAAACGATTTCTTGTTTCCTGAGATTTTGAAGAAGTTGATATAATACAATATGATTGTAAATCACATCTTCCGACCCTTCCTCTTAACTGGTGCAGTTGCGGAAGTCCAAACCGTTCAGCATTTTCTATTACAATAACGGTTGCATTCGGTACATCAACACCAACTTCCACGACTGTCGTTGAAACCAAAATATTATATTCTTTATTTTTAAACTTTGTCATAACTTCATCTTTTTCCGAATTCTTCATCTTACCGTGCAGAAGTCCTATTTTTAGGTCAGGAAAGACTTTTGATTGAAGATATTCTGCCTCTGTTGTTGCGGCTTTTGCCGACAATGTTTCACTCTCATCAATAAGAGGATAAACAACATACGCCTGATGCCCTAACTCTATTTCATTTCTTATAAGTGAATAAATCTGTTTTTTCGGGACTCCCATCTTTGTAATAATTGGTTTTCTTCCCTTTGGCAGTTCGTCAATAATTGTCAAATCCAAATCCCCGTTCAACGTTATTGCAAGAGTTCTTGGGATAGGAGTTGCGGTCATTGTAAGGATTTGAGGATTTTGTGCTTTTTTGCGCAGCAATAATCTTTGTTTTACGCCAAACCTGTGCTGCTCATCTATAACTACCGCACCAAGATTTGCAAACTCAATATTATTCTGAATAAGAGCTTGAGTTCCTACGGCAATATCAATTTGCCCGTTGCGTAATCCGACTTCCGAAATTTGTCTTTGTTTTTTACCCACACTCCCGATAAATAATCCGATACTTAAGCCTAACGGAGTAAGCCAATTTACAAAATTATTATAATGTTGTTGTGCAAGGATTTCTGTCGGAGCCATAATTGCAGCCTGATACCCGTTTTCTATGGCAGCAAGTAGCATTATACAAGCAACAACCGTTTTCCCCGAGCCTACATCTCCCTGCAAAAGACGTTGCATAGGTTCTTCCGAATTCATATCTGACAGAATATCATCAACCGCCTTTTTCTGTGCCTTTGTTAATTCAAACGGAAGTTGATTTATAAAACGATTTACAAGTCCGTCAGGCTTAGTTTTCAGAGGAACCGCTTTATTTTCATGCCTGTTTTTTTCTCTAATCAGAGCAAGTTTTAACTGTATGAGAAAAAATTCTTCAAAAACGAGAGTAAAACGTGCTCTTTCGAGTTTTTCCATACTGTCCGGAAAGTGGATTTGTTCAATTGCATCCTTTTTATCAAGCAAATCATACCTGTCGATTAAGTATTCGGGAACAACATTTACAATAGTATCCTTATATAATTGAATCGCATTATATATAGCTTTTCTGAGAGTTTTAACACTTAAATTCTCACTTAAAGAATAAATCGGAACAATACGTCCGACATTCAAATTTGTATTTGTAAGAAAATCCTCAGACATTATTGAATAACTGATATTATCTAAAGTCTTTGAATAATCAAACGTGTTAATTTTTACGGTTCCTGAAACAATAATTCCCGCCCCCTGAGGGAACCGGGACTTTGTTCTTTCCAGAGCATACTTACTACTTTTCCCATAGAAAAAGTTTAGAATTAAACTTCCTGTTTCATCCTGAATTTTTACTTTTACAACACCCAACCCCTTAGGAGTTGTAAAAGCCTCAACTCTTTTTATATAAGCAAATACAGTCGTGTTCTGACCTTCAATAAGGTTTCGGATAGGTGTTCTTTGTGAATAGTCTATATGTTTTCTCGGCAAATAAAAAAGTAAATCACTCGCCGTAAACACTCCAAGTTTATTAAGAATAGACGCAACTTTAGGTCCTACACCTTTGACATAAGTAACCGAAGAAAACGGGTTTAACTTTGCTTCCTGTTGTTTTTTGTTTTCTTCTTTTTGTATTAATTCTGACTTGATTGCATTGATAAGATATTCTATTGATTTCTTTCTGTTTGGAAGTGTATCCATAGAATATTGTTCAAAATGTGCAAGTACAAATTTCCAGCGTTCAGGTATAGAGGAAGTCTTGATAAATTTCCTGATTTCTCCTCGAATAAAGGCTGAAAAGCATTTTGTTCTACCTCTGATATCCGTATATTGATACTTTGCCTCTACCTCGATTGCCTTTTTTATTTGTTCAAGATTGCTATCCAATTAGACTGATGACCTCATATAAATCCATTTTTTTTGATTTACCCCGAATTGTAACATTAGAAATTTTTATTACATCGACAATATTTTTAACGGATGCATAAGTCGAACTGCTGATTAAAAGGTTGGTTTTATATATTTTGTTATAGCTTTCAATTCTACTGGCAAGGTTTACTGTATCACCAATAACGGTATATTCCATTCTGTTTTCCGAACCTATATTTCCGACAAAAGCTTCACCCGTATTGATGCCGACACCTATTTCTATCTTAGGTTTTCCCTCGCTTAACCATTTTTGTTGCAGTTCATCAACCTTTTCAAGCATTTCATAAGCACACTTAACGGCATTTACGGGATGTTGTTCATCTTTTATAGGTTCACCAAAAATAACCATAACCGCATCTCCGATAAATTTATTTATGACTCCGTGATGTTTTGTAACAATAGGCTCCATTTCCGTAAAATATTCGTTTAAAATGACAGATACCTCATCGGCGGAAAGTTTTTCACTCATAGAAGTAAACCCTCTAATATCAGAGAACAAAACTGTTACGTTTGCTTTTTTACCTCCAAGCTTTAGTTCATCAATATTTTTTACAACACTTTTCATAATATCTTCGGAAATATATTTTCCCATAGCGTTTTTTATTTTTTCTTTACTTCTGCCCTCTAAGATAAAACGATAGGAATAGGCAAACAACATTGTAATAAATACCAGAGAAATAGGAGTTATTACACTAACCGCTACACCCTTATAGAACAAGTATCCGCACAAAACCAAATACGCAATTGTAAGTAAAAGCAACAATGTAGATGATATAAATACTGAGAAATTTCTTATAAGTATGTATGCAACTATTATTAAGGAAAGAGTAATTAAGAAATTATGTCCTCCGTCAAGCTGATACATAAAATCTCCCGATATAAGATTATCAAGAGCCGTTGCCTGAATATCCACTCCCGAATGTTCATTGCTGACAGGTGTTCTTTGTATATCCGACAATCCTGTTGCCGTAGCTTTAACATTCGCACCGAAATATACAATCTTGTTGTTAAACTCATCAGGAGAGATTACCGGAGTTTCACCCGCTTTTAAGCGGTCATAGGAATCCATTACATCTATTGCCGAATATATCTTGTGGGTATAGTTTGAATTATTATACCGCTTATAATATCTGAGTAATGAATAAAAACCGCCATAATCCGTATTTCTTGGAATCTTTATTTGAGATTTTTTGCCGATAATATAATCATCATCTACTATAAAACCTTCATTCCCGTTAAGATAAGAATACGCTCGCAAAGAAAGCGAAGGATACAATTGACCTTTGTATTGTATAACATACGGAACGCAACGTAAAAAACTGTCAAGACTCACAGGAGTTTTGACAGAACCAACCTTGCTCACGGACTCAAAATATTCTTGCGGAAAAGGTAAAAGCGAACCATATAAATCATTAAACCTTTGAGTACGTCTATCCGTAATATCTAAAGCAAATTTGCTATGAAATTGCCTGTCATAACTTTCATCATATGATTCTGACTTATTTTTCAGAAAATCAAAACCAACGACAAGATTATCAAGTTTCTTTATAGAATTAAAATACTTTTTATCCGATTCAGGATTTTCCAAGTCAGGTGTAACAAAAATAGCATCATTCACGATTACTCGCGGCTTTGCATATTCGTTAAAATAGTCAAAAACTTTGCAATATAATTCACGTTTCCAAGGCCATCTGTACTTTCCGATAGATTTATCATCAATGACGATAATAACAATATCGTCACTACCCTTTTTTACGGCAGTAAAGTTTTTAACCATAAAATTAAAGGCTTTGGGTTCAAAAAAGCTGTTAGAAATTGTATATGCTATCAACATAAACAGCATTATTGAAAAAAATACCAGTAGACCCTTCAAAAATTTCATATTTCAATCCTTTTTATTCTTTTATGATATAATAAATTTCAGAAAAAGGATAGATTATGAGCAAAAATTTAATAAAACTGATATCGGAAGAGAAAATATATCCTATTATAAGATGTAACGACGCGTCTAAAGCTGAGGATATAGCAAACGCTTTAATAGAAGGCGGCATAAAAGTATTGGAAATAAACATCGAAAACCCGTCTTTGTATGGTGTTATTGAAAAGATTTCATCAAAAGCTGCGGTTTGTGCGGGAAGCATTATAACAAATCTTCAAGCAACGCAAGCATTCAAGTCCGGAGCAAAATTGTTTTCTTCACCTATTTTCCAAATGAACATGGTTAAGATTTCCAAAAATATAGGTGTACCGTTTATTGCGGGAACATCAACTGCAAACGAAGCATATACGGCTTGGAAAGCAAGAATTCCATTGATTAAACTTTTCCCGGTGACTGCTATGGGCGGTGTTCAGTATTTTGAGGAACTTACACGTCAAATGCCGTTTTTAAACCTTATGCCTATGGGAAATATTAAGTTATCGGAAGTAAAAGACTACATCAAAAACGGTGCGGCTGCTGTAGGCGTCGGTAGAGATTTTTATGAGAATTTATCATTGAATGATATTACAAACAATGCAAGAAACATTCTTGATGAGATTAAAGGACTTTCTTAATGGAAAAAACTCTTGATATTCTTACTATTGGAGAATGTTTAACCGAATTATCTTCTGAGAATTATTTTAAAGACTCCGATTGTTTCAAATTATCTTTTGGCGGTGATGTTGTAGTTTCGGCAATAGCAGCAAGCCGTTTAGGCTCTAAAGTCGGACTTATGAGCTCTATCGGTAATGATTATTTCAAAGAAATAATTCTGAACGGATTGGCAAATTATGATATTGATACATCGCATACGAAAATCTCAGACGAGCAAAACGGATTATATTTGTGCAGTCATACCGATAAAAAAGAATTAATTATGTATAGAAAACGGGTTGCGGGTGCTTGTCTTTCGCCGGAACTTTTTGATGAAGAATACATAGCTTCTGCCCAAACCGTTTATGCAACCGGGATATCACAATCATTATCCGCACAATCAAATGAACTAATTAAAAAGGTGTTTGAATACGCACATCAAAATGATATTCTCACCGCATATGACCCTAATTATACATCATCATTTATGACAACCTTTGATACAAAAGAATATCTGGAAAATATTATAGAAAATATTGACATTCTGTTTTTGAGTCTAAAAAATGATGTTGAAGCTTTATACGGTCTCTCATCCGCAGAACGTATTATTAACTATTTTACGGATTATGGCGTAAAAATCATTGTTATAAAATCACTTTCAGAAGAAGGATACTATATATACAGTAACGGCAAAATCGAGTTTTCGGAATTTTATGATAAAAACAAAAAAATACATACAATAAATGCCGGAG
>CAMDZX010000024.1 GCA_945910925.1 uncultured bacterium
GCCATGTATACCGCCAAACTCTTTTACAAGCTCAGAACCGGCTCTTAAATGTAAATGATAAGAATTGGCAAGAATAATTTGTGCATTTGATTCATATAAGTGATGATTCGTAACCAATTTTACGGTTGAATTTGTTCCTACCGGCATAAATATAGGTGTTTTTATATCTCCGTGCGGAGTGTGTAAAATACCTGCTCTTGCCCCGGTTTTTGAATCAATATGCTCAAGTTCATACGAAAAAAAATCTTTTTCGTTCATATTATTCTCCGCGTTCTTCCTCTGCAATCAGCATTTCCAACATATTTGACCAAGTATCGCAAAGCTCATTTTCATTGAAATATATTTTGGTTTCTCTTTCCGCACTTTCAACCGAATCTGAGGCATGAATGACGTTATATTCTTTGACTTGTGCAAAGTCTGCTCTTATTGTACCGACATCCGCAGAAGAAGGGTCTGTTGCACCAACAAGGTGTCTTACGCTTGAAACTGCATTATATCCTTCAACCACCATAGCAACAATAGGACCACTCGTAATGTAATGGACAAGTCTTGGATAGAAAGGCTTTCCGTAGTGTTCTTCATAGTGTGATGCAGCTTGCTCAGGCGTAACTTGAAGAAGTTTAAGAGCAATAATTTTAAATCCCTTGTCCTCAAATCTACCAAGTATCTTCCCGATTAAACCTCTTTTAACACCATCAGGCTTAATTGCTACAAAAGTTCTTTCTTCCGTATTCATAACTCTCTCCTATCAAATAATACTATTTCTATTAGAACACAAATAATCTTTTTTGTCATTGTTATTTAAATCTGCGCATGGTTTGCATCATTTTTTTCATGCCTAATGCAGGATTCATATCTTTGAATTTACCAAGCGATTTTTTCATTCCGGACATTCCCTTCATCATTGTTCGCATTTGTTCAAACTGTTTAATGAATATATTTAAATCATGCAGAGGAATGCCTGAACCTGCTGCAATACGTTTTTTGCGGCTTGAATTCATAAGCTCAGGATGATTTCTTTCTTGCGGGGTCATACTGTTAATCATTACTTCAATTCGTTTAAACTGTTTTTCACTTTCGTGAGATATTTTTTCTTTATCATCTCTTGAAATATTAATACCCGGAATCATACCCAATAATTGATCAAAAGAACCAAGCATCTTCATTTGTTTTTGGATTTTTAGGAAATCGTTAAAGGAAAATTCGGCTTTTTCCATCTTCTTTTCGAGTTCTTTTGCTTCTTTTTCGTCAAAGACTTCTTGCGCACGTTCAACAAGTGAAACAATATCGCCCATTCCAAGAATTCTTGTTGCCATCCTTTCAGGGTAGAAATCTTCAAGAGCATTGAGTTTTTCTCCCGTACCTGTGAGTTTTATAGGCTTTTGAGTGCAATATGCAACGGATAGTGCGGCCCCGCCTCTGGAATCACCGTCAAGTTTTGTAAGTACAAGCCCTGTGATATTAAGTTGTGCATCAAAAGTCTCAGCAACATTTACTGTTTCCTGCCCTGTCATAGCATCAATAACCAGGAGTTTTTCTTGTGGTTGAAAAATCCTGTCAATAAGCAGAAGTTCAGCCATCATGTCCGTATCAATCTGTAAACGTCCTGCCGTATCGAGAATCAATGTATTAAACCCGTTTTCTTTTGCATAGTTTAGTGCATTTTCTACAATTGATTGAACATTTGTACTATCTTCTTCCGAATAAACTTCTGTATTTGTCTGCTCTCCCAGTGTTTTTAACTGTGTAATTGCAGCAGGTCTATACACGTCACAGGCAACCAAAAGAGGATTTCTTCCGTCTTTTTTTAGCTTAACTGCAAGTTTTGCGGAAGAAGTTGTTTTACCGGAACCTTGAAGTCCCAGCATCATAATAATGTTAGGATGTCCGTTTGTGTTTAAAGGTGATACTTCTTTGCCCAGAAGGTTAATTAGTTCATCATGCACAATTTTAACAAGTTGTTGAGAAGGATTGACACCTTGTAGTACGTTTTCACCTTCTGCACGGTCTTTAATGTTTGAGATAAAAGATTTTACAACACGTAAATTAACATCTGCTTCAAGTAAAGCACGGCGAATTTCACGTAACGACTCTTTCATATTATCTTGTGTGAGTTCTTTTTCTCGTGTTGTGTTCGCAATGATATTTTGCAATCTGTCTGATAATGATTCGAACATTAAACGCTCCTTTACCCCATTAGTAATTTATTTCAGTATAACATAAACCCCGAATAATAGGTATAAACTAATCATCGAGTTTAATATAGTTTACCTGTTCCCATCTTAAATCAAGATATTTAATATTTTTATCAAGAATTTTTACCTGAGGTAAGAGCGATGGCAGACGGGCAATTCTTTTTTTGCCGTTTTCTTCAAACGAAAGTTCATCCAGTGCCCCAAATCGTACTAGAACTGATGGAAGTTTTATATATATGTCATTCGGGTTTCTCATATCAATGTATTCAACAGGCTCTGATGCATAAAATTCAATTGTTTTTGCCAGTTTACGAATATAGTTTTGTTTTTTTATGTCCCACTGTCTGTAATCATCTTCTTTTGTGCAGTATGCAAGAACTTTTACGGTCTTGTAATTAGCCTTCAAAGGCATATATTCGTGACCTATGAGTTTTCCGTCTTTGGTAAAATATCCTATCGGTTGAACATTCTCATTAGGAGCAATCAAAATTGACGGGATTCTTTCCTTGATAATAATATCTAGTCTTGCCGGAAACCAAAAACGTCTGATATAGACATCTTGTATCGGCTCTATTTTTAGGATGCTCTTTTTTATTTCGTCAGTTCTTATAAGAAAAATAGCTTTATCAGGTATTTCTATTTGCCGTATAGCTGCAAGAATTTTATAAGATGGAACTATTTTATTATTGGAAATTTTTAATGCAGGATTATTTAATTTTACAAAAGTATCTTGCGGTAATCGCCAACTTTTCATATAAATAGTGTGATAACAAAGAAAACATAACGCCGCAATCATCAACAAACGTAATAAAATTCTGAACGTTTTGATTTTTCGTTGCGTATGACGGATTTTACGTTTTAGTTTTGCCTGTTTCATCCGCCTTTTTATATTATATTTATTGATTTTCTTTATTTCTTCATCTGACATTATTTATTCAGTCCTGCACTATTTAATATTATCTCAACAAGTTCGTCATAAGAAATTCCCATTGCAGCTGCTTGTGCAGGCAAGTCACTCGTATCCGTCATTCCCGGGCTAGTATTTACTTCAAGAATATATGGAATATCGTTTGCTATAAGAAAATCAACCCTGCTCACACCCGAACATCCGCAAACTTTGAAGGCTTCAATTGCAACTTCTTTGACTTTTCTTGTCATTTCGTCAGAAACTTCTGCGGGTATTATAAAATCCGTCATTCCTTTTGTATATTTTGCTTCATAATCGTACCATTCGGTGTGAGGTCTGAATTCTAATATCTCAGTCGCAAACATGTCGCCGTCTTTTTCAAGAATACCGACCGTTGCACTTACACCTTCAAGATATTCTTCAAGCATAATGTCCTGATTATATTTTGATGCATCAAATACAGCTTTCACAAGTTCATCCGTATTATTTACTTTTGCCATTCCAAGACTCGAACCTTCCGAAACAGGTTTAACCATAAGAGGGTAGTTTAATGACTTTACTTTTTCATACAGGTTATCACCTTTAGATATAAGCACCGACTTTATTAGCGGAAGTCCTGCCGATGAAAGAACCTTTTTGGTATATTCCTTATTCATGCATAACGCACTTGCCATTACTCCACAACCTGTATAAGGAATTTTTACTAATTCTAATAAACCTTGAATACAACCGTCTTCACCGTATTTCCCATGCAAGGCATTATATGCAATCTCAAACCTTTTTAAGTCTTCCGCAATATTATTTGTAACTTCAACGATTTCTGCATTTTTATATCCTAATCTGTGCAGTGCAGCCAAACAATTTTTTGCCGAACGTCTTGAAACTTCGGCTTCAGAAGACATTCCTCCTGCCAATACAGCTATTTTTGAATCTTTTTGTATAATTCCTTGCATATCTCTTCCTCGCGTTTATTCATTTTCCCTATATACCTTACCTCCGGTATAAGCTCTATTGTATACGTTCTCTTTACTTTATTGTACATCATCAGCATTAATTCCAAAATGTCTTGTGATGAAGCATTCCCTTTGTTTACAATAAAGTTTGCATGTTTATTCCATACAAGAGCATTTGGTGTTTCTAAACCCTTTACGCCGGCTTTATCAAGTAGTCGTCCCGCAGAATCATGTTCAGGGTTTTTGAATACACTACCTGCATTAGGATGTACAAGTGAAGGTTGTATATTTTTTCTGAATTCCAAATTTCTGTCCATTAAGTCTTTAATTTTCTCGGGATTTTCTTTTTTTAAATCAAATTCGGCACCCAAGACTATGTACTTTTTATCTTGAATAATAGAGTGACGATAGCCAAATTGCATTTCCTGTTTTGATAAATAGATAACGTCATCTTTATCTTTATCATATACACAAACCATTGATAAAGTGTCTGCAATTGACTGATTATGAGCACCCGCATTCATAAAAATATTTCCGCCCATAGTTCCCGGAAAACCTATCATAAATTCAAAGCCTGATAAACCTGCCTCAAGAGCTTTTTGTGCAAGATATGCGCCTTTGACTCCGCATTCTGTAATGATTTTTGTCCCTCTGATTTGTAAGTTCGACATCTTTGATGTGCAGATTATCGTATTATCACATCCTTGCGATGAAAAAATTATATTTGAACACGCCCCAAGAATAATGGGATTTTTTTCGGTACGCATAAGGTGTAAAAACTCGCCCTGAGTTTTAGGAAAGTAAACCTTTTTTACTACTCCGCCCACCTTGAATGTCGTGAGATTCTTTATATCAAAATTTTCTTTGAGTTCAATGTCCAAATTTAACCCTCTTTCGCTGTTTTTAAACACTTTGCCAGATTTGTAATTGTTCCGGCACCCATACCTATTACTATATCATCCTTTTCTAAAGTCGGTAGCAGTTTGTTTGCGACTTCTTGGATAGAGCCGGAGATATATTCCGCATTCTCAATTTCTGACGCAAATTTTTGCGAATTTACACCCTCAATTGGTTCTTCTGATGCGGCATATACATCCGTAATGATTAATCTGTCAGCATATGTAAGTGCTGATTTAAAGTCGTTCCAAAGGCTTTTCAGGCGAGTGTATCTGTGTGGTTGAAAAACCGCAACAACATGCCTGTTTGAGAAGGTCTTCATTGCGGAAAGTGTAGCTTTTATTTCTGTCGGATGATGAGCGTAATCATCATATACAGGAATGTCTTCAAGTGATAACATTTTTTGAAACCTGCGCCCCATTCCCGTAAAGGTTGCAAAATGTTCTTTAAGCTGATTTATATCAACTCCGGCTTCGTTTAACGCTGTTATAACCGCAAGAGTGTTATAAATATTGTGTTCACCCGGAAGAATTATTTTTACGTTATCAAGCAGTAATTCTCCATTATGGTACACGTCAAAGGTTGTGTATCCGTTAGCCATATTTATGTTTTTTGCCATATATTCCGCTTCATCAAGTCCAAAGGTGATAAAGTCGTGCCCTCTTAACTTTAGGTTTCCAAAGTTATCATTATTTATAATTATCTTTGAAGTTGTTTTAAGATTTGCAAATAACTTTTGAAAAGTTTCTATAATAGACTCTAATCCGTTCTTGTAAAAATCTAAATGGTCTGCCTCCAAATTGTTCACTACAACAATATCAGGGCTATATTTTACAAGTGTTCCATCGCTTTCATCCATTTCTGCAATAAAAATTTCGGTATCTTTGTTATATTCGGCATTTGTAGAATACTCAGGTATAAATCCGCCTACAACAAATGAAGGCTTCATATCAGCTTTTGACAAGACATAAGAAGACATTCCTGATGTCGTTGTTTTTCCGTGTGTTCCTGCAAAACCGATAAACATTTTTTTGTTATATGAAACCTGCGCAAGAATATCAGAACGATGATATATTTTACAGCCCAATTCTTTTGCACGTACCAGCTCAGGATTGTCCGGTTTTATCGCTGAACTTATTACAACAATGTCATCTTTATGAACATTATTCTTTGAATGTCCTATATATACCGTTGCTCCTAAATTCTTTAATTCGGCAGTATACTTACTTTCATTAATATCCGAACCTGAGACTTCACATCCTTGTTGTATAAGGTATTTCGCCAAACCGCTCATTCCTACGCCGCCTATTGCAATAAAATGGTACTTGTTATTCACAACTTTACTCCTTTGTTTTTATAAATTATATTACAAAGTATGTTAATATAAAAGTATGTTTGAATTATTATCCTTATATCTTGATTTTATTGAAATAGAAAAAGGTTTGTCAAATAACTCTATTGAGGCATACAGACGAGATTTAGAGGCGTTTCTTGGGTATCTTGATGACAAAATGTTATCTGAAATTTCAAGACACGACATAAGCAGATATATTCGCGCTCTTAAAGAAAAAGGATATGCAATTACCAGTATAACAAGGAAAATATCTTCTATAAAATCGTTTTTTAAGTGGGCTTGTATGAGTGGCAATACAGATAATAATCCGACTCAGTTAATTGAAGTTCCAAAACTCCCCAAAAGACTCCCAAAAGTTATGACAATAAAGGATATTGAAGAAATTCTTTCACACAACTTATCATCTTTAGATGGTGTAATACTGGAATTGCTATATAGCTGCGGTTTTCGTGTTTCAGAACTTGTAAATCTTAATTTGCAGGACATTAATCTTAACGGTAAATACATACTCTGTACAGGGAAAGGTGATAAACAGAGAATTGTTCCTATTGGTAATGCTGCAATCAAAAAAATAAAAGAATATTTGCCGGAAAGAGATTTTTTTATTCTTAAAAATAAACTTCAAACAAAAAAGTTTTTAATTGCTGAAAACGGACATTTTATTACACGTCAGGATATTTATACCCTTGTTCACGCACAAGGTGAGATTATTAATAAAAATATCTCTCCCCATACTTTAAGGCACAGCTTTGCAACACATTTACTTGAAAATGGCGCAGATTTAAGAGTTGTGCAGGAGTTACTCGGTCACAGTAATGTTGCAACAACCCAATTGTATACGCATATAAGTAAAAAACGCTTAAAGGATGTGTATTTTGAAATTAATCATTAGTTTACAACTTTGCTAAAATGTAGTAATATAGTGTAGTTATGGATGACCAATCAAACTTATTTTCAGATATAAAAGAAAAATTAATACTGCAAAAACGTTCTCAAAAGGATATTGATACTATTGAACAGGCTTTTGAGTATGCTAAAAAACTCCATCAGGGACAATACAGAGTATCTGAAGAACCATATATTATTCATCCTGTTGAAGTCGTAAAGATTTTACTTGATTTGAAAGCGGATACTCATACTCTTATTGCAGGCTTTTTGCATGATATCTTAGAGGATACAGATACAAAACCTGAAGAAATTGAAAATTTATTTGGTCAGGATGTTTTAAATTTAGTTCAGGGCGTAACAAAGCTAGGAAAACTTCAATTTAAATCTAAAGAAGAACGTCAGGCTGAAAACTTTCGCAGATTGTTTATTGCCATGGCAAGCGATTTTAGGATAATTTTTCTTAAACTTGCTGACAGACTGCATAATATGAGAACCTTAAACTTTATGGCAGCCGCCAAGCAACAAAGGATTGCACAAGAAACTCTTGATATATTTGCACCGCTTGCAAACAGATTAGGGGTTGGTAAAATCAAAGCTGAACTTGAAGATTTATCGCTTAAATACCTGTATCCCGATAAATATTATGAAATCGCAAAACTTGTATCTCAAAAAAAGGCAGAAAGAGATTCAACCGTTCAACTGTTAATAGATAAAATTAAACAGGACGTAAAAAAATGCGGGATAAAGGCAGAAATAACAGGACGTGCAAAACATTATTACAGTATTTATAATAAAATGCGTCGTTTAAATGTTCAATTCCACGATTTATATGACATAACGGCAGTGCGGGTGATTGTTGATACAGAAAAAGAATGTTATGAGGTTTTAGGACTTATACACTCCCAATTCAAACCTATTCCGGGCAGATTTAAGGATTATATTGCAATGCCTAAGGGAAATATGTATCAATCCCTTCATACTTCAGTAATTGGTCCTAAACAAAAACCTTTAGAGGTTCAAATTAGAACTTGGAAAATGCATGAAGTTGCAGAATACGGGGTTGCAGCGCATTGGAGATACAAAGAAAAGGGTTCTCAAAAAGCCAATTCTGAAACGGATAAGCAGTTTTCTTGGATGAGAAAACTTGTAGAATATAATAAGGAAACAACTGATGCCGAGGATTATGTAAATTCGGTAAAATTGGATTTATTCTCTGATCAGGTATTCGCTTTTACTCCAAATGGGGATGTCATTGATTTGCCTGTAAATGCTACTCCTGTCGATTTTTCATACAGAATTCACTCGGATGTCGGGCATAGAACTGTTGGTGCGCTTATTAACGGTAGAATTGCACAACTTGATACCAAACTGAAGAACGGAGATATTGTTGAAATTCTAACATCAAAAGTTCAGGCACCAAAATTAGGATGGTTAAATTTTGTTGTTACAAAACAAGCATCATCAAAAATCCGTCAATGGTTCAAAAAGAATAAACGTGAAGATCATATTGAATTGGGAAAATCTACGCTTGAGCATGATTTAACAAAACAAGTTTTTGATGATTACCTCAAATCAGGGGAACTTGATAAAGTCGCCAAACAAATGAATTATCAAACTGCCGATGATTTGTTTGCTGCACTCGGATACGGCGAAACAACAGCAAATAAAATCATAAACAAACTTAAAAAACCAAGTAAACCAAAAGAACCGATGCTCGGACGTGAACACAAAGCCTCTAAAAAAGATGTTATTGGTCTTGAAGGTATGTTATATTCATTTGCAAGATGTTGTTCTCCTATTCCGGGTGAGCCGATTGTTGGTGTTGTAACTCGCTCTAAAGGTGTCACAATCCATAGATTAGACTGCAAAACTCTCGATAATATAGAGCCGGAAAGACTTATAGACATACATTGGTCGGGAAACAACACCGATAAGACCTATACAACCAGCATAAGGGTTGAAACTGCAGAGAAGGCAGGGCTTTTAAAGGATATTATAAGTGCTGTTTCCGATAATAATACTAATATTATCTTCGCAAATGCTAAGTCAAAGGCAAACATAGGTGTAATTGAATTAGGTATAGAACTTAATAATATAGATACATTAAAACGCGTAATGACTGCAATTCAAAGTCTGCCCGATGTATATAGCGTAAAAAGAATTCAAACCGCATTTACTCATGCTCCTAAACAATTTTCTAAAAAAAATAATTCAAAGAAAAAAACAAAACAAGAGCGTTCTGAAAACAAGTAATCGTTTCGATATATACTAATAATATTATTACTTATAGATTTACAGGTCGATACGATACATACCAATAATATATATGTAAAACTTTACATTTTGCCAAAAGGTAAAAAATTTGTTAGGCTTGAAATATGGATGAGATTTTACCTTATATAACCGGTGATGGTTCAATAGGACTTTTTAATAAGGAGTATGATGATATTTATCACTCGAGTTGTGGAGCTTTAACTGAGGCGTACGAAAAATTTGTTAATCCCGTTACTGTCACACACGATGAAATCAGAGTATTAGATGTTTGCTACGGACTTGGATATAATTCAAAAGCTTTTTTAAATACTTACGCTGATAAAAAAATTATTTTTGATTGTCTTGATATAGATAAAGATTTAATTTTTCTTTCCCCGTTTATAAAAACAAATCATTCTTTTTTTGATTTTTTTATAAACCCTTTAAAAAATAATAAATTTTCAAAATATATAAAACGAGGAAAATATAAAAAATATAAAATTGAGGATTGGGTTAATGCTATTTTAATAAAAAATTTACACGACCAATTTAAAGATGAATTTTCTATTAATAAAATCCTATCAGATAAAAAATTTTATCCTTATTTGAACAAAAATATTATCAAAATAGCTAAATTTTATCTAAAAAAGGGGTTTAAAGATATACAAAGAGAGAATAAACCCGCCTTCTTACATAATATATATTATAGGTATCTTTCTAAACGTGATATTATGTTCAATTTTTATATTGATGACGCAAGAAAAACTGTCAAAAATTTAAATAATGAATATGACTACATATTTCTTGATGCCTTCACAACACACAAATGCCCTCAATTATGGTCAATTGATTTTATAAAAGAGTTATTCAGGCTTACCTCACCTGACGGAGTTTTGTTAACGTATTCTAATTCTATTGTAGTTAGACAAACATTGCTTGAAGCAGGATATTTTATTGGTAAAATAATTAATGAGGATAATAAACAAATAGGTACAATTGCTTCACGTGATAAAAATAAAATTACAAACGAATTGACGGAATATGAACAGGGGCTTCTAAAAACAAGAGCAGGTATTCCTTACAGAGATTCATCACTTGATAGCAGTATAGAGGAGATTTTAGCAAGACGAGAGCATGAAGTTAAAAATTCTAATCTTATGTCTTCTTCAAGATATATAAAACAAAAAGGTGTTCTGAAATGAAGTACGATGTAATAGTTGTTGGCGGTGGTACTGCCGGTTGTGCATGTGCATATACTCTTGGAAAATTAGGTTTAAAAACTTTAATAATTGAAAAGAATTCATATCTTGGCGGAACAATGACATCTGCGCTTGTTACTCCTGCAATGAAGACTGTGAGCGGAGATAATACTCAGTTTTACAAAGAATTAACAAAACGTCTGTCAAAACTTGGCGGTCAAGCAACATATTCGGACGGAAATCCCGGATGGTTTAACCCTGAACTTATGAAAATTGTCCTTGATGAAATGATGGGGCATGCAAAGGTTGATGTAATTTTTGATTCCGAGATTGATGAAGTAATTTGTGATAAAAATCACATTAAATCTGTTAAAATTAATTCAGAAATATTATCGGTATATATCGAAACGAATAATGTCGTAGACTCGACAGGGGATTGCAATTTTGCAAAAAAAATTAATTGTGAATTTTTAAATAACAAAGCCGAATTTCAACCGAATAATTTGAGATTTATTATGAGTGGAATAAATATCAGACAGTTTAGAGATTGGTTGATTGATTTTGATAAAGATAGAAATGTTACTACAACGGCAGAGATAAATGGACAGATACATCTGTCGACGGCATATACGTGGGATACGGATAAAAACTGGGCATTAAGACCGTTTTTTGAGGATGCGGTAAAGAAAAAACTTCTTAAATATAAAGATACAAGTTATTTTCAAGTGTTTACTATACCCGGGATGCCTTCGTCATTGGCTTTTAACACCCCAAGAATAGTGTATAATCCTGAAATTAATCCGTTAGATCCTATTGCACGGTCAAAAGCCTTACAATCAGGGCGTCAAAGCATTATAAGGATAGCAAACTTTTGTAAAACATACCTTATTGGGTTTGAAAATGCGTATATTTCTTCTATTGCAAACTCTTTAGGGGTACGTGTTTCACGGAGGATAAAAGGTAAGTATGTGTATACAATTGATGATTTAAAAAGCGGAAAAACATTTGAAAACACGTGTTTAATTTCAAACTATCCTGTAGATATTCATTCAAGCAAAGAGAATAAATCTACACTTGCCAAGCCTGTTAATAATTATTCACTTCCTATTGAAGCGCTTATATCTAAAGATTATGACAATCTTTATGTTGTTGGCAGATGTATTTCTGCTGATTTTGAAGCACAAGCGGCACTAAGAATAATCCCGAGTTGTTTTTCTATGGGAGAAGGTATTGCTCGATATATTGCCCGAGTAGAGAATTAAATAATCTGTTTTTTGAAGTTATATCCTTATTATAAGGAGGATGTTTTCATGGTACAAGGTTCAAAAACAGAACAAGAACTGTTGAATGCTTTTGCCGGTGAGTCAATGGCTAGAAACAGGTATACTTTTTATTCTAAAATCGCGAAAAATGAAGGATATGAAAAAATATCCGAAATATTTCTAAAGACAGCAGACAACGAAAAAGAGCATGCAAAAATGTTCTTAAAATACATTCCGCAGGGAATAAAGCCTGTAAACGCAAACTATCCTTTTTTTCTTGGTGATACAAGAGAAAATTTAAAGGCTGCTTTTGAAGGTGAGCGTGAGGAGTGGGAAAATATTTATAAAAACTCTGCACAAATAGCAAAATCTGAAGGTTATAATGAAATAGCAGATTTATTTTTACGTGTTATCGAAGTAGAAAAACACCATTCACACAGGTATAATGAACTTCTTGATATGATATGCTCTGATAAAACTTTTCACAAAGAGTATGAAACACAGTGGGAGTGTAAAAAATGCGGATATATAACAATTTCAAAATCTGCTCCGACAATTTGTCCTTTATGCGGGCATCCGCAAGGATATTTTGAACTTTTCTGTGAAAAATTCTAGGAGTTTATTGTCTTATATTGCCTGATTTGTCAAAGTTAACAACATCATTTTTGTTAAAATAGTATGCTGCTGATTTAAATTTCCCTCTTATCGTATATTTCCTTGAAAAATACGGGTATGCGGGATAATTGCCATACAAGAATTCAATATCTTTGAGATTTCCAAAAATATCATAATAATATATAACTCTGAGATTAGAACGTTCTTGGAGTGTATACATATACATAATATCCATTTTTGTAAAAATTCCGCTCAGATTATTATTTTTAAAATACTTATATCCTGATTGAGCAGCGTAATAATTTTCAAGATAATTATTATCCTTTTTGTGTTTTGCTACAATATCTTTAAATTCTTGAGATTCAAAATTACGAACAAAATCATTATTAAGGACCTCAGTTTTTGCAATATTAACATATTCATTAGATATGTTTGCAAAAACAGGATTGACACAGAATAAAAATAAGAATATAAATATATTTTTCAACATAATTCTACCTCGTTTTTTATTATTATACTATAATTATTGTATGGATTATTTGCAGAATAAATTTGATGTGATAGTTGTTGGAGCAGGACATGCAGGATGCGAAGCCGCAATCTCCGCTGCGCGCCTTGGCTTAAAGGTACTATTATGTTCGCTTAATCTTGAGCATATAGCACTAATGCCTTGCAATCCCGCTATAGGTGGTCCTGCCAAATCTACACTTGTACGCGAGATTGATGCTTTAGGCGGCGTAATGGGTGAGGCTGCCGATGCAACATATATCCAAATGAAAATATTAAATTCTTCTAAAGGCCCTGCTGTAAGAGCTTTAAGAGCGCAATCAGACAAACTTGAATATATGCGGTATATGCGCAATATTATTGAATCAGAAGAAAATATTTATCTTAAACAAACCTGTATTACCGATATTTTAACCAAAGACGGTGTTGTAACAGGTGCAACAGATGAATTTGGAATTGAATATTCTTGTAGAGCTGTTATATTAACAACAGGAACATCACTTAACGGAAGGATTTTTGTCGGGCTAAACTCTTACCCTGCGGGAAGATTGGGAGAAAGACCTGCTCTCGGACTTTCCGAGTCATTAAAAAAACTCGGGATTAATATAAAAAAGCTAAAAACAGGAACTCCTGCACGTGTAGATAAACGAACCATTGATTATTCAAAAATGACGGTTCAACCGGGAGATGAAGAACTTCATTTTTATTCATTTAGACCCAACAGACCGGTAAGGGCGCAAGTTCCTTGTTATCTTACCCGAACAAACGAAAGAACACACGAAATCATAAGAGCAAATCTCGATAAATCTCCGATGTATCAAGGCTTGATTCAAGGAGTAGGCCCACGTTATTGTCCTTCTATTGAAGATAAAGTCAAACGTTTTGCACATAACCCTTCACACCATATTTTTATTGAACCTGAGGGGTTAAATACGTACGAAATTTATATTCAAGGCTTTTCTACGAGCCTTCCTGCGGATGTTCAGGTGGAAATGCTGCATTCCCTGCCGGGGCTTGAAAAGGCTCACATTATCAAACCTGCTTATGCGGTTGAATATGACTACATCCCTGCTGTACAGACTCAACATTCACTTATGTCAAAAGTTGTAAAAGGACTTTTCTGCGCAGGGCAAATTAACGGGACAAGCGGATACGAAGAAGCTGCAGCACAAGGTTTGGTTGCAGGTATAAATTCGTATAACTATATCAATGGTTCGGAGATGCTCATATTATCCAGAAGTTCTTCATATATAGGAACCTTGATTGATGACTTGGTTACAAAAGATATTGAAGAACCGTATCGTATGCTTACATCTCGTTCAGAATACAGACTTCTTTTACGTCAGGACAATGCGGATGAAAGACTTACTCCTATCGGGAAACAAATAGGTCTTATAGATGATGCTCAATACCAACATTTTCTTGATAAGCAGGAAAGCATATCAAAAGAAAAAGAAAGACTTGCAAAGACAAGAATTGTATATTCTGAAAAAGTAAACAATATTCTTCAAAAATATAATGAGGGTATTGATAAAACCATGCGTCTTTCCGAGTTATTAAAACGTCCGAATATATCATACAAAGTCCTTATGGAGCTTGATGAAGAAACAAGAAATCTGAATATAAGAAAAGATATATACGAAGAAGTTGAAGTACAAATTAAATATGACGGCTACCTAAAACGTCAGGAAATTCAAATACAACAAGCCTCAAAGCTTGAGAAATTTAAAATTCCCGAAAATATTGATTACATGTCAATTGAACATATTTCTACCGAGACAAAGGAAAAACTTGCAAAAATCCGACCCGTTAATCTTGCACAAGCTTCCAGAATAGGCGGGGTTAAGCCTGCTGATATATCGGTTTTGATGGTTCTTTTATCTCGTTAGATTATATATATAAAGAAAATAAAGATTCATATTAAGATTATGTAAGGAAAAACTGTTTTTCAAATTTTTTACTCTATAATAAAATTGTTAAAAGCAATATATGAGGTTATAGATATGCAAACAGTTACAGAAATCCTTTCAAAATTAAATGATTCAGATAAGAATGAAATAGAAAATATCTTAGTTGACATTGGTACACCTGCAGTTCCTGAGTTAGTTAATCAACTTCAAGTTGTTAGAGGAGTAAAAAGAGGTGTTGTTGCAATGACTCTTATCAGAATAGGTTCTCCTTCTGTTGAATATCTTAAAAAAGCTGCAAGCCAAAATAAAGATTTTGAATGGATTGCAGAATACCTTATTTCTGAAATAAATTGTAAAAAAGCTGCATAACTTGCAGTATTCAATCCAGAAAAAAGACTTGCTTATAATAAGCAGGTCTTTTTTTGTTAAGTTTAATTTATTAATTACAGTTACAATTCTAATTTGTTTTCCATACCTGTTAACTGGCAAATTCTATCAGCCCAAGTGGTTATAATCTCATCTTCATCAAGTTTATACGATATAGGCTCTCCTACTTTCACAGTCATGTGTTTTCCGAAAATCTTTTTTGAATACCCGTCAAACCCACACACACCAACAGGAACTATATCAAATTTTGCCTTTTTGGCAATGGTTACAAAACCTTTGTGAACAGTTGTGATTTGATTTTCTTTAGAAATCTTACCTTGTGGGAATATACCTAAAGACCAATCAGTTTTTAACAAATCAAAAACAGTTTTAAAGGTTGCAATCTCGGGGTTATCACGATTAACTGCAAATGCACCGAGATTAATAACCAAAAATCTTAACAATGCACTTTTATCCGTGAACAACTCTTGTTTTGCCATATAAGCAACTTTTCTATCAGCAGCAAGAGAGGTAAACGGAGGATCAAGATATGAAACATGATTCGGCGCAAAAAGATATTTTTTGCCCTTTTCCAGATTTTCACGTCCTTCAATCTTTATATCATATAAGAGTTTTCCGACAGGCCCAACAACTATAAGTAAAAAAAGTCTGTAGAATAACGACCTAAAAAAACCATATTCTTTTGGATATCTTCTGCTGTAATTTCTATCTTCCATATTCTTATATTCCTTATTTACTTTTATTCGTGAGGTTTATACGTAAATCCGGTTAGTTCCGCAACGGCTTTTCCCCACTTATCAACCATTTCATCAGGATTATCTGTAGACGGAATAACTTTCCCAATATTAACAACAATCTTACCCGAAAAAGGCATGCGATGTTTTTCATTAGTTCCAGTTATACCAATAGGGAGTATTCCGCAATTTGTTATTTTTGCTAGTGATGCAAAGCCTTTATTGACATTAGAGATTTCTCCGGGTTCTTGCCTTGTTCCTTGCGGGAAAATTCCCAATACCCATCCTGTTGATTTAAGAGATTTAACTGTTTTTATCGTTGACACACCGAGTTTTTCTCTATCAACAGCAAAAGCTCCCATCCAATCAAGCCACCAGCGTAAGAAAAAGTTATTAAACAATTCTTTTTTTGACATATAGGCAACGCCTCTCGGCATGATACCTGCCATTAAAGGCGGATCAAGATTAGATAAATGGTTAGCAGCAACTATATAATTTGCATCTTTCGGGATATTTTCTTTCCCATGAATTTCTAACCTGTATATTAATCTGAAAAAAATTTGATACCCGACACCTGTAATCAAGAATATACAAATACGGCGCCAAATATTATAAAATCCCGGTTCTCTAAGTGAGTACTTGTTATTTTTTGTTTTTTTTGTTTCTGTCATTTTTTTCCCCATGTCGTATTGAGAATTATACTACAAAACAATTGTTTGATAAATATCATAAAAGAGTATAATGTTGAAAGTTTTTATCATATAATATAATAAAAGATTAAAAAGAAGATGGAGATAGTGATGAATAAAACTGCGACTTGTGAACTTGAAAATGAGTTATTTAAGAGTGTTTACGATAAAACACCCGATTATATCAAGAATACTAAACTAATGGATTTTGATAATCCTAACGAGTTTACTTTTATATTGAAAAAAGAACACTTGTATCCGTATGATGCAAATACAAATCCGAACGGTTTGAATTTATTGGAATGGTTTGCCAATTATGCTAAAGAAGCAAAAGTTTCAACAGCGGGCATCAGAGGTCCTCAGAACATACTTTATCCGCAAGATACACGTTTCCCTATCAATCTTGTAGGAATCGTTCTTGCAACGCTTGCTAAGGCGCTTGTATTAAGAGAAAAATATCCTGACAAAAAGATTATTAAACTTGCAGGAAGTGAAGTAAGGTATAATTCAGACTTATATCTCGATGCGATAGCACGTATTCAAGCGGCACAAGGTATAAAAACTCTTACTCCGCAAGATAGAAAAACAATCCCGATATGGCTTGCATCTTTTTTGGCATTTAAACTTGATTTAGTTGGCGGCGAATATATCACATCAAGTCATGGGATTTCAGTAAAAACCGCAACAAAAGACTTAAATTCTCAAGGAAGTCAGTTCTTGCCTGAGGAATCACTTGAATTTGTTCAAAAAATTGAAGAAATATTCTCAGAAGTAAAAGAAAAGGGTCAATATACCATAAAAATTGCATCCAATAATAATCCGCTTATTGATGAATTTATAATGGCAAAAATCAATGATGGCGTTGATTTATACGTAGAATACCTAAAATCCGGTGTTGCGGAAAACCTTTCTGATTTAAAGAAAATGAAGGGTAAAATAGTTATTGAAGCAGTAGGCGGCTGTGCTTACAGGACTCTCAGCAGAGTGCTGGATAAACTTGATATTGATGATAAGTTTGTCTGGAATAATACCGAAGAAGACCCGTTCTTCCACTCTATCGGAAAATATGACCATGACCCTAAAGGCAATAAAACATTTTATGATTATTCGGTTGATGCAACTGTTGTCGGGGTAAAACCTGACGGAGAAACATTCTTCCCTGTAATAGATACGTTGAGTTATGAAAGAGTGCTTGAGGACTGTACTTTGGG